>JBBQLG010000002.1:0-103585 GCA_038327655.1 Cytophagales bacterium | reverse complement strand
CCCGTGAATTTCGGAACCGGACTACCCAGGAACGTACGGTCGTCGTTGTCGATTTTACCATCGCCATTGATGTCGGCGTAGCGGAAACGACCCGGTGCCGCACCATCCTGCGTAGCAGCTCCCGTTACTTCAGCCGAGTTCTGGAACAGACCAATTACTTTGTAGCCGTAGAACGAAGCCAGGCTTTGACCGGGTGCGTTACGCGTTTCGGCCAGTTGCAGGCGGTTGGTACCCGGTGCCACGTCTACGTAAGGAACACCCGGTGCCAGCGTCTGAATTTTGTTCTGCAGGAAGCTACCCGTTACGTTCAGTTCATACCCGACGTCGCTGCTCGCTACTTTACCACGGGTAATCAACTGAATGTCGATACCCTGATTACGCATGCTGGCGATGTTAACCGATGGTGCCGTTGCGCGCTGACCAACTACCCCCGGAATGGGCACCTGGAACAAAAGGTCCTTGGTGTCTTTCCGCCAGAGGTCGAATACCAAATCTACCTTGCCGTTCAGGAACGAACCGTCGATACCGATGTTCGTGGTGGTGCTGGTTTCCCACTTGGCATTGGGGTTACCGATCCGACTCCGGAAAAAACCCGGATCAACAGCCGTGTTGGTGCCACCGACGTCGTACGAGTTTGCGATGTTCGACTGGTACAGGCTATACTGGTTGTTGGGATCTACGTTGTTTGAGTTACCCATCTGACCCCAGCCACCGCGAACTTTCAGGTCAGTAATGAACGGAATGTTCTTCATGAAATCCTCAGACGATAACCGCCAGGCAGCCGAGACCGCCGGGAAAACGCCGTACCGGTTACTGGCACCAAAGCGCGACGAGCCATCCCGACGAACCACCCCCGTAAGGATGTACTTATCGAGCAGGCTGTAGTTGACCCGGGCAAACTGCGAGAAGAAATTTACGCCACTGTATAGATCACTGTTCGACTGTCGGCCGGTAGCCGAAGACGTGGTGATGCTGGCATAGTTCGGATCGGTTGAGAACGGGTTAAGACCGACACCACTTATGTTCCGGCCGGCTCCGGTGTTCAGGGCTTCGATACCTAACAGCACATCAATGCCCTGCACACCGAATTTCTGCTTGTACTGAGCCGTGTTCGTAAACGTCCAGCCAATGTTATAACCGGCTCCCTCGCCAATCCGGAACCCACCGTTGTTCCCCTCGGCGTTTTCGTAGGTATTACGCGTAGTCGTTTTGTTGTAATAGTTGGACAAAGAACCACCAATGCTGCTGCGAATGGTCAGTGCCGGAATAACGTCGTACTCTAAGTACGCATTACCGAAGAAACCGATGTTGAAATTCCGGTTGTTCTTGGCCGCATCCCGGTTGGCTACCGGGTTCGACGGGTTGTTGAACCCTTTGGCCGCCGTACCGGCATAACCGCCGAACACATCATACACCGGAATGATGGGCGCAATCCGGAAGGCTGTCAGGATGTCGCTTTCTTCCTGCGACAGGTTCTGACCCGCGTTGCCACCAATCTGACCGGAGTTGTCGATGTAGGTAGCCTGCAAGTTCTCGCCAAAACGCAGCTTCTTATTCTTCAGTATGTCGAAATCCGAGTTGGCGCGGAAGGTGTACCGGCTGAAATTGTTGTTCAGCAAAATACCGGCCTGCGTCTGCTGACTGAAACTAACGTAGCAACGGCTGCTTTCGCTACCGCCCGAGAAGCCCAGTGTGTGGCGCATCAGCGGAGCGGTCCGGGTAATGGCCTTATACCAATCGGTACCCGCCTGATTGGCCCGCGTTACTTGATAAATAGGCCCGTTGGCCGCATTGATGTTGTAGTTTTTCTGCTCAGCCGCCAGATCAACACCACCGGTTACGCCGAAACGGTTGCCTACCTGCAAATACTCCGGCAGCACCGGCGTTGCCCCCGCTCCGTACTGACCACTGGCAATACCCGAAAAGTCGATGGGTAAACCTAAGGCCGTTTCTTTGTTCCGTACCGCATTCCAGGTATAATCAGCCTGTTCCTGCGGATTCAGCACGGACGGGGCCTTGCCGGGATCGGTCACGCCGTACAAACCGTCGTAGGTAACGGTCAGCTTTTGCGACCGGCGCTGCCCTTTTTTGGTCGCGATAACAATCACGCCGTTAGCCGCACGCGCTCCGTAAATCGAAGCAGCAGCGGCATCTTTCAGTACCGTTGTCGACTCAATGTCGTCGGGACTCAGGTTACCGATACCACCCGTTGGCACCCCGTCAATAACGTACAACGGTTCGTTGCCGCCAAAAGCCCCGAAACCGCGCACCCGGATGGTGTTGTTGGCACCCGGCTGTCCGCTGGCAATTACCGTTACCCCGGCCACGCGGCCCTGTAACTGCGTTTCGACGTTAGCGGATGGTACAGCCGCCAGATCACGGGCTTTCACGGTCGAAACCGCCCCCGTGTTGTCGCGTTTGCTGTCGGTACTATAACCCGTTACCACCACTTCGTTCAGGGTTGAGGACTCCTCTTCCAGCGTGATGTTGAACGCCGTCTGGTTGCCTACCGTCACGTCTTTAGCCTTATAGCCGATGGCCGAAACAGTGATTACATCAGCGGTTCCGCGCAGCGTGAGCGTGAAGGCTCCGTTAGCATCCGTTGAGGCTCCGACAGTCGTTCCCTTTACAACTACGTTGGCACCCGGTACGGGATCGGTGCCACTGGTTACGGTGCCGGTAATCCGGCGATCCTGTGCGTATACACCCGCTCCGCAAAGCAGGGCAAACGCACACAATAGAGCAGTTTTCATAAACTGGTAAACGGCTATTTTCATAATGTTAAGGAGTTTTTTAAACGATACTCGGTACAATTTTATAACAGTTTGTTAATATAACAAAAACGAGTTAATCAATATCTATCGAAATACTTGGACATTCCCTCGTCCTCTTTATACTACTAACTGAGTATAGTTTTCCGAAAACACTTATAATACCGATTAAACCATGTTTTTATGGATGAGCAGGTTACCTCGGTATTACTAAGTATAAAGACTTAAACGCAAAACATGATGCTTTCAACGTATTGTATTTTTCTTAGGTATATCCCCTACCCTATTAAGGCGGGATTAAATTTTTTGTGTGTAGCCTCTTGTGCGTCCGTGGCCATCATTTCCGGGCAGATATCGCCCTGATGAAGGCAGTCTTTCATATTCACCGGACCAATCACGACCGTTTCGGCAGGGCGAACTCCAGTGATACCAACCAGCCAACCGGGTAACACTGACACATACGCTGTCGGGTGTTTTACCCGTTAGACACAAGGACCATCCGTTTTATATTGGCTGGAATTAATGGTATATTTCCACCTGTTTTTTGCAGTATAGCTTTCCTGAACTATGTTCCGACGTTTACGTTTATTCGCTTCCATTGCCCTGACTGGCTGGCTTGGTTTCGCCTGCAACAGTTCATCAAATCAACTGTTCACCCTGCTGCCAGCCGAGAAAACCGGCATCACCTTTGCCAACCGAATCGTTGAGAGCGACTCGCTGAATATCCTCAACGTCGAGTACATTTACAATGGAAGTGGGGTAGCGCTGGGCGACTTCAACAACGATGGCAAAACGGACGTCTTTTTCACGGGAAATCAGGTTAAAAACCGGCTGTACCTGAACCGGACAACGGAGCCGGGCGACCTCAAATTCGACGATGTTACGGGCATGGCCGGGGTCGATGGGGCCGGGAAGTGGTGTTCGGGCGTGGCGTTGGTGGATATCAACAACGATGGCCTGCTCGATATCTACGTCGGGGTGACCCTCAGCAAATCCGACCGCGCACGCGAGAACCTGCTGTATGTGAACCAGGGGGTTAAAAAAGGCGGAAACGGCGTTAGTGCGCCGGTCTTCCGCGAAATGGCCCATGAGTACGGCATTGCCGACGACAGCCACACGACTTCAGCCGCCTTTTTCGATTATGACAACGACGGCGACCTGGACCTGTACGTCCTTACCGACCGCATCGAACAGTATCCCAACGTGTACCGGGAGAAGACCAACGATGGCTCTTCGCTGAATACCGACCGGCTGTTTCGGAACGATTTCGACGCCAAACTCGGCCATCCGGTCTTTACCAATGTATCGAAACAGGCGGGCATTCTGCACGATGGCTACGGCCTGGGGATGAACATCACCGACATTAACCGCGATGGCTGGAAGGATATTTTAGTGACGAACGATTACCTCACCGACGACCTGCTGTACATCAACAACCACAACGGCACGTTTTCCGAGCAGGCCGGGCAGTACTTTAAGCACACCAGCAACACGGCGATGGGCAACGACGTGAGCGACATCAACAACGACGGCTTGGTCGATGTGATCGCCGTAGACATGATGCCCCGCGACAACTACCGCAAAAAGATGCTGCTGGGGTCCAATAACTACCAGAACTACCTCAACAACGACCTGTTCCACTACCATTATCAGGTGATTCGCAACACGCTGCAACTCAATCAGGGGCCGCGTCCCAATTCAACCATACCGTCGTTCAGCGAAATCAGTTTGCTGGCCGATGTCGCCGAAACGGACTGGAGTTGGGCACCAATGGTTGTTGACTTCGACAATGATGGCTACCGCGACCTGCTGATTACCAACGGCTTCCCTAAAGACGTGACTGACCGCGATTTTATGACCTTTCGGACGGAGAATTCGCGCGTTGCCGGTAGTGAATACACGTTGAACCAGATACCGGTGGTCAAAATCAACAACTACGCCTTTCGTAACAATGGTGCCGCCGGGACCAATTCGCTTACCTTTTCGGACGTGACCAAAGAGTGGGGCATCAATACGCCCTCCTTCTCGAATGGCGCGGCTTACGGTGATCTGGACAACGATGGCGACCTGGATTACGTGGTCAACAACATCAACGATTCGGCGTTTGTGTACCGCAACAACCTGATGGACAACAAGTCCGAAAAAACCAGTTACCTGCGGATCAAAATAAAAGGATTGGCGCAGAATGTAATGGGCTTCGGTGCCTTTGTGGAGCTTCATTACAAAGATGCCGCCGGTAACGCCACGCAGCAGGTGTACGAACACAGTCCGTACCGGGGGTACTTGTCGACCGTAGAACCGGTCGCGCATTTCGGATTGGGCGACACCAAAACCGTTGATGAAGTGCGCATTATCTGGCCCGGTCTGAACGGCAAACCAGCGCGGCAACAGACCCTGCGCAACGTAGCGGTCAACCAGGTCCTGACGGTCGACGCGAAAAATGCTGCCGAACCGGTGCCGGTGGCTGTTCCACAAACCAGTCAATTTGCCGAAGTGACCGACTCGGTGGGGCTGAACCTTACCCATACCGAACCCGAATACATCGACTTCAACATTCAGAAACTCCTGCCGCACAAGTTATCCCAGTTTGGTCCGTCGGTGGCCGTGGGCGACGTGAACGGTGACCGACTCGATGACCTGTTCGTCGGCGGTAGCCGCAACCGCAAAGGCCGGTTCATGCTGCAAACCGCAGCCGGCATGTTCGTCAACAAAGACCTGCTGCCCGGTGCCGACAGTTCGGGCAAAGTACAGGAAGACATGGGGACGCTGCTGTTCGATGCGGACAGCGACGGCGATCTGGATTTGTACGTGGCGAGTGGCAGCATCGAAGGCAACGCGGGTACCGATGTGTACCAGGACCGGCTGTATCTGAACGATGGCAAGGGCGGCTATACCCTGGCTGCGGGTGCTTTGCCGGTTAACTGGGTCAGTAAATCCTGCGTAAAAGCCATTGACTTCGACCGCGACGGTGACCTCGATTTATTCGTCGGTGGCCGCGTTGAGCCGGATAAATACCCCAAACCGGTGTCGAGTTTCATCCTGCGAAACGATTCCGGGAAGGGCGTGCCGAAGTTCACCGACGTGACGGCGCAGGTGGCCCCTCAACTCAAAAATATCGGTCTGGTCTGCGATGCGTTGTGGACCGACCCCGATAACGATGGCTGGCCCGACCTGATGCTGGCCGGGGAGTGGATGCCGCTGATGCTGTTGAAAAATGAGCAGGGCAAACGCTTCACCCCCACCGCCGATGCTTCGTTTGGCCGGGCAAAAGGCTGGTGGAATTCCATCGCGTCCGGCGACTTCGACCACGATGGCGACATGGACTACATCGCCGGTAACCTCGGCCTGAACGCCCGGATGCGGGCCAGCGACCGCGAACCCGTACGGATTTATGCGGGCGATTTCGACAACAACGGCTTCTACGACGCCATTCCCACCATTTATATTCCCGACGGGCTGGGCGAACGCAAAGAATATCCGTTTCATGGCCGCGAGGATTTGATTAAACAGATGATCTCGATGCGTCGTCGGTTTCCCTATTACAAAGACTTTACTGCGGCATCCATCGACAAACTCTTAACGCCCGAAGAGCGCAAAGACGCCTTAGTGCTGGAGGCCAACTACATGCAGTCGGTGTATATCCGCAACGACGGCGAGGGCAAGTTTACCATGCAGCCCTTGCCGGTGCAGGCGCAGCTCGGTCCGGTGTTTGGTATAGTCGCCGAGGATATTGACCACGATGGCAATTTAGACGTGCTGCTGGTGGGCAATGACTACAGCGCCGAACTGCTCATGGGCCGCTACGATGCCCTGAACGGGTTGTGGCTAAAAGGCGATGGTAAAGGCAAGTTTACGCCCCAAACCATTGCCAAAAGTGGTTTTTACGTGCCCGGCAATGCCAAAGGCTTAGTTCGTCTGACCGACGCTAAAGGCCGCGAACTGATGGTTGCGACCCAGAACCGGGGCCAGATGTGCGCGTTTCGGAATCAGCAACCCGGCGAGTCGATTCGGCTGCAGCCAACGGATGTGGTGGCGTTGGTAACCGGCACCAACGGACAAACCGAGCGGATCGAGTGTGGATACGGCAGTTCGTACCTGTCGCAGTCGGGGCGTACGCTGCCCATTGGTTCGGCCACAAAACAGGTAGTGCTTATCGACTCGAAGGGCCGGAAAAGAACTGTACCCCTACCGGCTCAATCGGTGGCAAAGCGGTAAGTTTGGTCCATGAAACGGATTATAGCCCTATTCCTGCTGCTGTTAGTCGGTTACCTGCTGATCGATTACGCATGGCCCCGCAAAAGCAACCTGCGCGACTTTAAACCCGCCGACGTGGCCCGGCTCGACACCGAGATGTGGCGGTCCTATTACGACCGCAAACAGGTAAAACTCATCTGGCAATTGGTCAATCTGTTTCGGGTGCAGTACGGGGCGTCCTGGGTCGATGCTACCCGGATGGCGTATCAGGCCGGGCGGGCTGCGTTTGTCTTCAAAGATGGCAGGTCCCCCGCCGACTATGAGCGGGTAATGCCTTATCTGGAACGCTATTTTACCCTGTTTGAAGACCAGAGCCGGGAACCCTTCGATGTGCGAAAAGCGGCCCGGACCGAACTGGTTTGGTGGATTGTACACCGGAAACGTAACCCACCCGCGCTGGAGCAGGCGTTGGCCGACGAAATGGCGGTCATCTACCACCAGCCCGCCCGCGATTTTGCCGGGTATGCCGCCTACCGAACCGAAGCCATGATGCTCCGCGATTCGGCCGCCGAAAGCCCCGCCGGTGTAACGGCTGCCAACTGGCAAACCATCAACGACCTGCTCAACCTCTCCTGGACATCGGCACACCGGGCGGTAAACAAAAAAGGTTTAGTGGCTTTATAGTTTACTGCCCATCAATCCTTTTCCAGTATCAACTGGTAAAACACTTCGTCGGTGTAGATACCGTTCATTTTCAGCGCATTCGGCTCTGTTCCGTAGCGCATGAAGCCAATCGACTCGTACAGGTGAAGGGCGCGGGTGTTATGCCCCACAACGGTCAGGTTGATCTGCTTCAGGTCGGGCAACAGCCGCGCCCGCCCGATGACCGCTTCAATCAAGGCACGGCCCACTCCCTGCCCGGCTGCTGCTTTGGCGACGTACATTCGGAAAAGAAGCCCTTTGTGCCGGAGTTTCTGCCGGTTACGCCCTTCCCGCTCAAAACTGACCACGCCCAACCAGTTCCCCGCTTCGTCAGCAGCCATCAACGTGAAGCTATCCGCCGTGCCACTCGTGGGGAACGGGGCGTCCTGCTCGTCCGCAACGGTGAGCCGGAAAAGGTCGGGGTGGTCATTCAGACCGGCCAGCAAAAAGGCTTTGTACGCCTGAGCCTTGTTTATTTCGGTAATGACGAACATAGTGTGGTGGAATGGTTGCCGAAGGTTCCGATTACCTACCCGTAGTCCCGGCTGAGCTTCGTTATCTGTATTTCTTCTGCAGGTGGAAGCTGATGATGTTGTATCCCTGGTTCAGCCAGAAACGAACAGCCTTACTGTTTGTCGTGTACACATTGAGATTGGCAGCCACGCAACCCGTTTCAACGGCGTACGCATCAATCCATTTCGATAACCGTTCGCCAATCTGTTTTCCTCTATAATCGGGGTGGATGACCACATTGTCCGGTTCGATGTATTTACCGGTATAATACTTCTGAATAATCCAGACCCCAGAAACGCCAATCAGCACCTCTCCATCATACACGCCAATGCACTGATAGTTGTTTTTTATCATCTCCTGCAACCTGTCCCGAAGTGTATGGGTCGTCAGGGTGGAGTCTAATAATTGTAGAAACGGAATGATTGCCTCAATCTTTTCCGTCTCAATAAACCTTATATCATACACGAGAAGCATACAGTTGATTTAACAGATTGTCGGTAGTAGTTAATCTGATCATCAGACAGCCCCCGGTTTCGCGCTGTCAGCGACCGATACATCGGGCAATTGCGGTTCAACCCACACAGCCGCCATACCGGCACTCAGCCACGCCAGCGCCGTACAACCCCACATAATGGCCTGAAAGCTACCCAAAAAAGCCAGTTGTATGGCCCGCTTTACGGCTTCCCGACCAGACGGTGATACCCCATCGGGAACCGGTGTCGCCCCAAGTTGACCCGCCTGTTCCCGCAGGGCCGACAAAATAGCGGAGGGCAGGTGCAGCGGATCGACCTGCGCCAGTAGTTGCTGCCGGAAAATAACGATGGCTACCGAACGCGCCACTGCCAGAGCCAATACCGCAGCCGTACGGGAAATGGCGTTGTTAATGCCCGAAGCCGTTCCGGCGTAATGCGTAGCCACCGACCCCATCACGGCATTGGTTAGGGGGACCACGGTCAGCGTGAGGCCCAGTCCAATCGTCAGCATCACCGGCAGAAACGTAAACCAGTATTGGTCCGGCCCGGTGGTAAGCCCGACGAATGACAACCCTAAAAAGCCAAAACCGGTAATTACCGGCCCAATCATCAGGGGAAGCCGGGGACCATACCGGTCGGAGAGGCCACCCGCCCAGCGCGATAACAGAATCAGGGGCAACGGGAGCGAAATAAACGCCATACCCGCCAGTGCGGGCCGGTAGCCCTGTAGCTGAATCAGGTTGAGCGACAGAAAAAAGGAAACGGTACTCAGGGCACCGTACAAAAACAGCGTGAGCAAATTCGTACCAGCAAACGTGCGTTCCCGAAACAAAATCAACGGCACCAACGGCTCCTGTTGACGCCCCTCCAGCCAGACAAAAACAACTAAACTTACCATACCCGCCAGCAACGTTCCGTACACAGCGGGGTTGCCCGGCCCCAGTGTCGACCACATCGTAAAGCTGTACGTTAACCCGGCCAGTCCCAGCGAAACCAGCAAACCGCCCTGATAGTCGATGGCCCCGGTTGCCGACTCATCGCGGGTTTCGGGCACTTTGGTATAAATAATGCCCAAAGCCGCCAAACCCAACGGCAGGTTCAGGAAAAAGATAACGCGCCACAGCCCCGCGTCGGCCAGTATCCCGCCCAGCAACGGACCCACCAAAACGGTCAGGGCACTCGCAGCCGACCAGGTGCCAATGGCCTTGCCCCGCTGATCGCCGTTGAACACGGCTGTAATGATGGCCAGACTCCCCGGAATGAGTAATGCCCCACCGATGCCCTGCACCGTTCGGGCGGCAATCAACCAGTTAATGGATGTGGCGGCACCACAAGCGGCCGAACAACCCACAAACAGGCCGATGCCGATCATCATCACCTTTTTGCGGCCAAAATGATCGCCCAATGCCCCGCCCACCAGAATCAGAGCGGCCAGCATCAGCGCATAGGCATTCACGACCCACACCAATTGAGTAGCACCGGCCCCAAGACTGCGCTGAATGGCGGGCAGCGCCACGTTCAGAGCCGACGCGTCGATACCCGCCATGCTGGAGGCCAGAATGGTAGCCGCCAGTACCCAGTTACCGGCGGAGGGAATACTGCTGTTAACAACCATAGGCCCGATTCGCTGAAGGTTACGTTAACAACGGCGATTGGGTTAACGAGGTTTTGGGAGAACCTGCAGCCCGTTTTACGTTTCGCCCCGTAGCCACTCCTCCCGACGGGTACGGCGTTATTGGCGCAACGTTATGAATACATTAAATTTTATTTTCGGATGGTCAGGCTCCGGTACATCTGCTCGGCAGGTTCTATCAGCAGCTCGCGCCGGATAAGTTGTTTACCCACCTGAATCTCCAGCCAGTAATGGCCCGACTCCAGTTGGCTTACGTTTAGCACCCGCCGGTACAACAGATCGGGCCAGCCAGCATTGTCGTGGAAAAGCACCTGCCGCTCCATCGTCCGTAGTCGTATCGCTACCGAAACACCACTCTTCTTTTCTACCGTCAGCTCAATTTTCTGCCGATCCCACGACATAATACTGACCACGTAGCCGTCGCCCTGAATCGCTTCGTTTGCCGAAATCAACCCGTAATGCCCCGGTTGCTGTCCAGTTGCCGGACTAATGAGCCAAACGTAAAAGCAGATAAATAAAAACGTTTTCATACTTATTGGGTGGTTTGTGTGAAACAGATAAGTGACCGGGCTTTTCAGACCCTAATAGCCCGTTCGCCCAACAAAGGAGGGCATAAAGATTTATGCCCGGAAATGCTATTTTTGCATGAACTAATGCCCAAATTGAATAAATGGATTTACGACAGCTTGCCTTTTTTGTTGGCGTCGCCGACGAACTGAATTTCTCCCGGGCCGCCGAGAAGATGGCCATTGCCCAGCCTGCCCTGAGCCGACAGATTCAGCAGTTGGAAGACGATTTAGGCGTATTGCTGTTCAAACGTGACAAACGCAACGTGGCCCTTACACCGGCTGGCTCGTACTTGCTGGCTCAGGCCCGCCAGCTTCACGCAACAGTGGCCGATGTAGAAGCTCAGACCCGGCGCGTACATAACGGCCTGACCGGAATGCTGCGAATTGGACACCCAGGCTCGGCTCTTTATTCCGTTTTGCCCGATGCCCTAGCGTTACTTGCCCAGCAATACCCGGATGTGATGACATCGCTCAGCGAAACCAGCGAGCAGGAGTTACTGGATGCCTTGCTCAGTCAGCGGGTGGATGTGGGCCTGACCCGCGAGGTGAATACCAATGAACGGGTCGAGCAGACGTTGTTGTTTTCGGAGCCGTTTGCGTTGGTCGTGCCGGAAGGTCACTGGCTCACTACAGACTCATTCCAGCACCTCGGTCAGTGTCGTCACGAATCCTTCGTTTTTTGTGCGTTGAACGCGAGTTTGAGCTACGCCCGCCTGCTGATGAGCTTGTTTGAGCCGTACGGATACGTACCCCGGCAGGTGTACGAAGCCAATTATGGAGCTACGGTACTGCGGTTGGTTGAGAAGAATCTGGGCATCGCGATTTTGCCCATCAGCTATCGGCAGGGCAGTTCGCTCCGGCTCCGGTTTTTGCCGCTGCCAAACGAAACGCCCCTTTACATCATCTGGCGCAAGGGAGACCAGAACCCGGTGTTACAAAATTTTCTGACTATTTGCCGTACTGTAGTCGCCGATGGACCATATCATTCCATGTAATATCGACTGAACGTAACTTAGATAATGCGGTCGACTAAGGTAAAGAATGGAGTTAGCTCGGCCGTTCGCTCCGTTAACCAGAGCATCCGCATTTCGGCTTTTTGCGCAACGTCAGTCAACTCAATGGTTTTGATGTGCAGGTTCCGGCCCCGCAGCGTCGACATCGGTTCGATGGAAATGCCCATGCCAGCTTCCACCAACCGCAGCACCGTACTCGAATTGGGCGATTCATAGCCAATCACGGGTAAAAAACCGTACTGCTGACACAGGGCCTGAATGCTCTCGACGTAGCCGATGCCTTCGATCAGGGGCGGCAGAATAAACGAATCGTGCGCAAAAACAGACAGATCGGTAAACGATTCGGCACTGACCGGGTGGTTTTCGGGCAGAATGACCACAAAGTTTTCCTGATACACGACGCGGCTACTGACATTGGCCGGGGCAATGATGTTGGGTGAAAACCCCACGTCGATATCCCGATTCAGGAGGGCTTCCATCTGAAACCGATTGGTCGTTTCCATTAACTGAGCGCGTAAGTTGGGCGTCTGCTCCCGAATGCTCACTAAAATCCTGGGCAAAATCGACTGCATGGCCGACGTCGCGTGGCCAATTCTGATTTCGCCTGCTTCGCCCCGGTGAATCTGCGCCGTTCGCCGAAACGCTCCGTCCAACTGCTCCAGCAAACGCCCGGCCTCCTGCCGCAGATACGTTCCGGCGGGGGTTAACGATACGTTGCGCTTATCGCGCTTGAACAGCAACGCCCCCACCTCATTCTCCAACTGCTGAATCTGCCGACTCAGGGCGGGTTGGGCAATAAACACCGTTTCGGCGGTACGGCGGTAATTTAACGTGTCGGCTAAGGCTAAAAAGTGCCGGAGTTGGTGTAGGTCCATTGATGCGTTTTGGGTATCAGTTCATCAGAAAAGAGCATTTCTACGCATCAAATTTAAGTAGTTGCTTTGTCTCATCGACCACCGGTCATCCTGCTGTACCCATATAAAATACCTTTATGACTGACCGCCTGACTGCCGCTTATTCGCCCGATGTGTTCCGAGAACAGGCTCACGCGCTGGTCGATCTGATGGCCGATCACCTCGCCAATGCCCAAAACGGAGCGGATACCGTCTTGCCCTACGTCGAACCGGACGAGCAGTTGGCGTATTGGCAGGACGATTTTGCCCAACCCGCCAACGCCGATCCGCTGCCATTGCTGGCCAACATTGTCAAACGGTCTATCCACCTGCATCATCCGCAGTTTATGGGGCATCAGGTGGCCGTTCCCCTGCCGCTGGCCGCTTTGACCGGGCTGCTAACCGGACTACTGAATCAGGGGCAGGCTGTGTACGAAATGGGCATGACGGCCAACGCCCTCGAACGCATCGTGACGCAGTGGCTGACCGACAAAATTGGTTTGGGTAACGACGCCAGCGGCATACTCACGTCGGGTGGAACGCTGGCTAATCTGACCGCCCTGCTCACCGCCCGCGCCGTAGCAGCCCCAACCGACGTCTGGTCCGACGGAACAACCGGACGATTAGCGATTATCGTATCCGAAGAAGCGCACTATTGCGTGGACCGGGCCGCCCGAATCATGGGGTTGGGCACCGATGGCATCATCAAAATTCCAACCAACGACCACTTTCAGATGCGAACGGAGTTGCTGGAACCGTATCTGGCACAGGCTACAGCGCAGGGACTGACCGTTTTTGCTGTCATCGGCAGTGCCTGTTCAACCTCTACCGGTTCGTACGACAACCTGACGGCCATTGCCGATTTCTGCGCCAAACACCAACTCTGGTTCCACGTCGATGGTGCCCACGGCGGGGCGGCTGTCCTATCCGAAACGTATCGGCCGCTCGTTGGGGGCATCGACCGGGCCGATTCGGTGGTGATCGACTTTCACAAAATGATGATGATTCCGGCATTGGTAACGGCGGTTCTGTACCGGCGCGATGCCGACTCGTACCACACGTTTCAGCAGAAAGCGCAGTACCTGTGGGCCGATGCCACGGCGCACGACTGGTTTAATTCCGGCAAGCGGGCGTTTGAATGCACCAAGCTGATGATGAGTGCCAAAGTCTATACCCTGCTCCGAACCTACGGCGAGGAAATTTTTGCCGACAATGTAGATGTCCTGTACGGGTTGGCGCGCCGATTTGCCGAACGGGTTTGCCAGCAGCCGGGGGTTGAACTGGCCGTTGCACCGGAAGCCAACATCGTCTGTTTTCGCTACGTCGGCGATGGCAGCCATCCCGACCGGTTCGACGCTATCAACACGCAGCTTCGTCAGCAACTCCTCACAGAAGGCCGCTTTTACATCGTGCAAACAGTCCTTAGGGGAGCGGTATACCTGCGCGTGTCGCTGATGAACCCACTCACAACGGATGAGCAACTAAAAGCCTTGCTGGACGATTGCCAGCGGAAGGGATCAGCCTTGGCAACTGAGTGTAGTGTCAGTATAGACCACCAAAAATCCCCGGTTAGCTAACCGGGGATTTTTGTTATACTTCCTGTGCTACTTCGCTCAGCGGCCGAAAGTTCGGCGACAGGGCTTCATCGTCTTTTTCGTAGGGTACTACCTCCAGAATTGGCGTCAGGTTCACATCGGTGATGTCGAACGGCACCAGCATGGTTTTCAGGCTGTCCTGGATGCGTTCGTAGGCTTCTTTTACCGTTTCGGCATTGATGAGCATCACATTCACAACCTTCTTTTCTTTGCCGCTGCGTTTATCTTCGGTGGTGTAGACGACTTTGCACTTGTACCATTTCTCGCCGGTTTCGAGGTGAAATACATCGCTCAGACGCATGGGACTCAGGCCGGTAACCTGAAAATCAGGGGTGTTATCGGCAACGATGCCATAGAGCCGGGCTTCGGCATCGGTATACGAAACGGCGTCGATGAGGTAGGCTTCCGTGATCGCTTTTTGTTTAATCAATGATTCGTTGCGCGTTCCAATTGCCATCTCGTCGATGGGTTGTTGATAGCGTATTTTTCCGAGATACCAGCTTGGCATTGTCTGTTAGTTTGGTTGAAAAGCCATTTTTTGTAATGAACAGCTCTAAACAAATATACAAAAAACAGGTAGTATTTCCGAGCGAAAACTGACCCGATTTTAGCGAATCAGTTCCTCAACTGAGTTAACTGATGGCAGTACAAAACCGCTCGCTTTCGGCGTATCGGCCCCGTCTGTGTAGCGGAGAAAGCAGCACCGGTGTATGTCATTGACTACACGAGATGCCAGGGAATAAACACGCTTACACCCGTTCGGTGTCAATCAAAACGGTCTGATAACCTACTGACTGAAAATAGAGTAGCACTGCATCTTCCTGAGTTTTATTCTCAGCACCATAACGGCCCGAGTAAAAATTTATGACTATCACGTCTCCTTCAATAAACCACAGTTCCCCGCCCTGATAAGCTCTTTTGCCACCCGTCAGATTACTGTGACATAAACCTGTTCGGAAGCGATTTGGATGTCCCGGCGTTGCTTCATAGGCTATGAACAAGCCATTAGGTGTGATTACCCAAATATATTTATTAGCGGAATCTCTATCAGACAGTTTCGTTGTGATTACCCTGTCTGGCCGCCCATCTTCTGTGGCATCATAAATGGCAACGCTAAATAATTCACCTTCGCCAAGTTTCAGGGTACGTTTCTGCTCAGGCTGTAATCGGTTATGTCGCTCAAAAGGACGTACCAGCGGCCCAAGCTGTCGCTTTTGTAATTGGTTGGGTTTAGCCATTGGTCCCGGCAATGCCCCGTTCGATAGCTTCGTCCAATGAGCTAACTCCGTATCTCTTCAACGCCTGAATAGCGTTCACCTCCTGCAAAGGTCCGTAACGTTCCTGATTTATGTCAAACGCCGACGCCAGCAACCGTTTCCCATTTTTACTGACCCAGAAAACCGTTTTATCCTGCTCAAATAAAGACTCGACTAGTTCATCGGTCAGTACATAACTCGCCTTTGCCACAGCAGCCGCGAAACGTTTAGTACCGATCAGGCCAGCAATGCGCCGAATGTCATCATCCGATTTTATGTAGACAGAAGGCTGATAATAAATATCAATTGCTTTGTTTTTTGTGAGCCATACGCCTGTCTTTCGGAAGACATCACCTATACGAACGTATAACGTCGTACCATCACCTGCAGTCATTATGAAAACGGGCCTATCGATCAGTTTTTGACTGTATTTGAGTCGAAATGCTTTACGTACCCTCTTTACAGGCCTGAGACCAAGCGCCTTCTCACCATAAGCGGGTAACTCCTCTATCGTAATTTCTTCCGGCACCTGATTCATGTTATTCTTCGATTAGGTATATCAATGTACCGATTTTTGAAATCTCACGCAACCAGTCCACTTCGTTTCAACATGGCTTTGGACGATGGTTCGCGGCCCCGAAATTTTTTGTACAACTCCATTGGCTTCTCGGTACCACCTTTTTCCAGCACGTTTCGACGGAAGCTGTCGGCCACGTCGTGATTAGCCAAACCGCCCTTCTCTTTAAAGAACTCAAAGGCATCGGCATCCAGCACCTCGCTCCATTTATAGCTGTAATACCCCGCCGAATAACCACCCGCGAAAATGTGCGAAAACGCCGGACTGAACGCCGTGCCTACCACCGTCGGAAACAGATTCACCCGCGCATCGACCGTCTTTTCGACCGCGCTGACCGACTCGCCGGTGGGTTGCTGACTGTGCCAGTACATATCCGTCAGGCCGAACCGCAATTGCCGCAGGGTAGCCACACCCGCCATGAAATTCTGACTGGCGCGAATTTTCTCGACGAGTTCGGCCGGGATGACGTCGCCGGTCTGGTAGTGCCGGGCAAACAGGCTGAGTGCTTCAGGATCGTAGCACCAGTTTTCCATCACCTGCGAGGGCAATTCCACAAAATCCCGCGTAACGTTGGTACCGCTCAGACTTTCGTAATGTCCGTTGGCCAGCATCCCGTGCAGGGCGTGCCCAAACTCGTGAAACAACGTCGTGACTTCGTTGAAAGTCAGCAGCGACGGCGTGGTATCCGTAGGCTTCGTGAAGTTGCAGACGTTCATGATGTGCGGCCGGATGTTCTGGCCGTTCACGATTTTCTGACCCTGCAAATCACTCATCCAGGCACCACTGCGCTTACCCGTCCGGGGGAAATAATCGCCGTAAAAGACAGAAATAAATTTCCCGGTCCGGTCGAATACTTCGTAGGCTTTTACGTCGGGGTGATACACGGGAATGTCACCGTTTTCGCGGAACGTCAGGCCGTAAAGTTTGTCCGCAATGGTGAACACGCCGTTCAGTACGTTTTCGAGTTTGAAGTACGGCTTCAGCAGTTCATCGTCGATGGCGTAGCGTTCTTTCTTGAGTTTCTCGGCGTAATAGCTATAATCCCAGTGTTCCAAAGCCTCACCGGCAAAGCCCTGCTCCTTCGCGTACGTCAGCAGGTCAGCTATTTGTTTTTCGGCGACGGGCTTGGCGTAATCGACTAATTCGTCCAGGAAATCCTGTACTTTTTTCGAGGACCCGGCCATGCTTTCTTCCAGCACAAAATCGGCGTGGGCCACATAGTCGAGCAGCGTCGCGCGGTCGTGGCGCAACTGCACCAACTGCCCGATAATGGCGGTGTTGTCGTTTTTGTCGCCGTGGAAACCGCGTCCGTTGTAGGCGCGGTAGAGTTTTTCGCACAGGGTGCGGTTGTCGGCGTATTGCATGAACGGCATATAGCTCGGTGCCTGCAACGTAAAGACCCATCCCGGCGCGGTGGATTCGCCCGCTTTCTTGATCTGTTCGGCGGTTTGCTTAGCCGCTTCACGTACAAACTCAGGCAGACCGGCGAGGTCATTTTCGTCGGTAACGCTCATCGAATACTCGTTGGTTTCGTTGAGAACGTTCTCGCCGAATTGCAGGGACAACTGCGCCAGTTGGGTGTCGATGGCCCGCAGTTTTTCTTTGTCGGCATCGTTCAGGTTCGCTCCGTTACGGGCAAATCCCTTGTACGATTTCTCCAGCAGCATCTGGTCTTCAGCCGTCAATACAAGCGTATCGCGTTGCTCATAAACGGCCTTGATCCGCGCAAAAAGACCCGCATTCAGCCGGATGTCGTTACCGTATTCGCTTAGCAGTGGCGAGGCTTCGCGCACGATGTCCTGAATGGCATCGCTGGTTTCGGCACTGTTCAGGTTAAATAAAATCGACGTGGCGCGGCCCAGCAACTCACCCGACTGTTCGAGCGCGACGACTGTATTCCCGAACGTCGGCTCAGCGGGGTTAGTAACAATGGCGTCTACTTCCCGGCGACCCTGCGCCATGCCTTCGTGCAGGGCGGGCAGGTAAAACTCGTTTTTGATCCGGGGGAACGGTGCCGTTTCGTGGGGCGTTCCGAACGAAGGTTGTAACAAGACATTCTCAATATTTTCAGTCATATCAGAGTTCATTACTATTGGTTATTTAGCGCATTACGTATCTGTACAACACCACGTTGTTCGCGCCTGCACCAGCACCTGCTGCTCCTGATTCAGAATCCGATGCAGAAAGCCATCCGGCGTTTCGGGACCGGCTTCCGAGGTGATCGTCTGGCCCAGTGTGGCTTCGGCGCGGAAGATGATGTCCACCTGTGCGAGTGTGTGCGTGTCTAAAAATTCGGCGGGCAGGGACTCGATCAGCCACTGTACATAACGCGTATTGTTCACGTGCCGGTTCGCGTCCAGGTCGTGCCAGCGGGCCACAAACTGCTCCGAAAACCGAACGTCGGCCAGCACGGGCAGTTTCCCCGACGCGGGCGGCAAGGGCTCAAATTCCGGATAAATGGCGGTCTGGTCGCGGATGAAATCCGGGATGGCAATGATCCGGCGTTTTTCCATGTCCAGAACGCCCCACACGCTCGTCACCCGGACCAGCGACCGGCCCGTATCGGCATCCGTTAGCTGAAACTCGCGGTAGTAGAAGTAGCGGTCGATGGCCGAAATCCAGGTTTTGAGCGTTACGGCCTGGTTGTGGGTGGGCAGTTCGGCCACTTCGATCCGCATCCGGGACAAGACCCACGACACGCCCCGTTCGAGCAGGCGCGGCACGTCGACTTCGCGCGTTTCGGAGTGTTGCCAAGCGATTTCCTGCAGGCGTTCGGCCAGTGCCGGAATGGTCAGTAAGTGGTGGGCATCCGTTTCGGCAATGCGAATCGGAAACGTTACAGTGCTAAAATTCATGCAGAAAAATCAATCCTTCTTAAGTAGAAACGCGTGGAACCGGACGCCGTTCCGTCCATTAAACTCAATGGATGGGGCAGGAAGTTTAAAAAATTGCGCCGTGCCGACAAATCGTTGCAGGGATTCGTTCATCGGCAACCGCGCTAAATCGGCATCGGGAGAAATGTAAAACTGCCGGTATCGCTGGAATTTCACTTCCCGGCCCGCGCTGTCGAACAGTTTGGGATTCGCGTGACCGCCCGTCATGCCGCTGCCGCTGTAGCCGACATCCAGATTCAGCCAGCGCGGAAACTGGGGTCCAACCGGCAATACCGACGCCAGATTGACCGACAGCCAGTACTGCTGCGCGTTGTAATCTTTCAGCATCTGTACACCCACCGTTTCGCCGAGCAGATTCGGCCGGTACTGTGCGTAGATACTCTTGCGAAAGCCGTAGCGCAGGTTTACTTTCTGATCGGTAAAAGCAAACTGCTGTCCCATAAACAGGGCCGTACCGCCGATGTTGGCCAGCATATCGCCCTTAGAAAAGCCCCACCCCTCCGAGTACCCATCAAACACTTCGATGGTGGATTGAAACAGCAACGCCAGCAACCCACCCGTAATGACCGACGCCCGCTCGTCGACCCCGCTCCACCGGAACAGTTCGTAACCGCCCCGGCTCATGGCGTAGGCGGTGGTGGCGTGGCCGATTTTGTCCATTTGCAGCCACTCGCCGTTGTCGTTAAAGGAGTGAAACTTGACGCGTTTTTTGTACCACGTCTTACCCAGCAGCAAGAGCGTAACGCTGTAAAAAGCCGCCGAGCCAATGACCACGCCCACAAACCGGCCTTTGTTGATACCGGGCGGGTCGGGTGGGGTCGGCGTGGGAGTCGGCTGTGCCACCGCCGGGCCATGCAGCACGAACAACAGCAGCCAGCCGATGAGTAGTGATTTGAGCATACGTCCGGGATACTTACTTCACCAACTCCGCCAGTTCCGGGGTCGACACCGTCAGCAGGCCTACTTTGGGTAAGCGCCGGGTCAGTTCGCGCCAGTTCTTATCCTTCGCATAAATCGTTTGCAGCATCCGGGTCGCCTGCGGTACCTGTTTGGTGTTAGCCAGCGCAATGGCCGTCCAGTACTGCATTTCGAGGTTTTCGGGGAACAGTTTCATGGCCGCACCATACTCCTGCATCGCGAGTTTCATGTCGTTCTTTTCGGTCGCCAGATCGCCGTTGTTCATGTACTCGTAGGCGCGGTAGGTACGCAGCAACCGGTCCATCTCGCGCAGGGGCTGTTCGGCATCATCGACGCGTAAATCCACGACGTGATTATCATTCCACGGCTCATTCGCGGCTTTAACCCGCACCACCAGAATAGCCGCCGACTGCCGCCCGCGGATATCACCCCCGGCGGCCTGCGCGGCTTCGAGCGTTTTCAGCACCCGTTCGGCAAGGGGTAGCCCGGCATTTTTCTCGAACGCCGTTGCCATCGCGTCGGGCACGGTGTTGGTCAGCATCATGTTGGCCTGCACCGAGTAGTTTTTACCCGTCCGGTGGCCCGCATGGTCGATGCATTTATCACCGGTATGCACCGCTACATTGCCCTTCGCATCGGCAATGGCCACCTGCCGAACGTCGCGGCCGCTATCGGTCGAGAGCAGTTCGTCCAGCGCCTGCTGCGCCGTTTTACCCTGTTTCAGCAATGCCAGTCCGCGCGGCCCGAACGACTTATTGGTAAACGACTGCGTCGCCACGACACCAACCCCGGCCTCACCCCACGACACCGACGTACCCACCGAAAACCAGTGGCTTTGTACACCAACGACCAGGTCACCCGTTTTTTCGTCCCGTGCGACAATGGAGAAGGTGTGAGCAAATGAGTCACCATGCTGTGTATGCTGCGCAAAAGTCAGGGCGGGAAACAACAGCAGGGCTAAAAATATATTTCGCATGGAATAAGACGGAACAGGGTTAGATGACCGGGTAGAACCGCCAAATTTACAGGTATCAGTGGTAAAAATCTCATTTTCCGCAGAAATGCCCCACTACTCAACCGCCCCGATGGACGGCGGATTGGGGCGTTTGATGCCGTAAAAATCCGTGTCTAAATAGCCCAGATAAAGCCCCGCGCCTTTAGCGGGCGAATCGGACCGAAGCCGAAACTCATTTACGTCGGTCAGGCCCGCAGCGGCTGCCGTAGCGAAGGATCGGTTATTGGTGTTCAGCGATGGTTGCGTTTCGCTCTGCTGACTCCAGAGGCCATCATTGCCCGGCGTTTGTACCTGCTCGATCGAGAGGTTGTTGAAGAACTGTAGATCTCCGCCCATCAGGTTGTACACATCCAGCACCACGCCTACAAATACCGTTGGCTGCGTGGTATTCAGTTTTCCGGCCGTATTGTTGTACACCCGCGCATTGCAGTAGGTACTCACACCCGGAATCAGGCTGCGCTCGAAACTCTGCAATTCGAGCGCACTGTATTTACGGCTGTTCCAGATAATGTTGTCGTACATCAGGACATCTTTCGGTGTGTTGCCCTGCGTATGGGGCCAGAACCGCACAAAGTTGCCCTGATGGTTCGTACACTTATTGTGGTGTACGGCCCCGTTGCCCTTCAGAAAGAAAATGCCATTGTGGTTATCGTTTTGGGTATTCACATTATCAACCACATTATGATGAATGTCGGCCGCTTCTGTGTTACCAAAGTAGAGATGCGTTCCCCAGGCGGCACTGTTGCGGAAGGTGCAGTTGGCCACTTCGGGACGCAGGCAGAAGCCATTGTTTAGTAGCCCGGCCAAGTTGCTCAGTTCTCCCTCGATCATTACCGTACCAGCATTGTCGAAGTCGCAGTTGAGCAGTTTAAAGTCAGTCAGTGTAGTGGCTTCGGTGCCGTCATAAGTAGCTTTATTACTGTAGAACAGGGCATAATCGGTCACGTTGCGCAATTGAATACCGTCCAGGATGAGGGCGGTGGGTATCCGGCCGGTAATGACGATACCCCGGTACTTTAAGTCGTGGAGATACAGATTTTTGGCCGTGGACCCGCCGGTAACGGTCAGATACGTTACATCATTGAGGGCAAGATCCCCGCCCACCACCTCCACCCGGTCATTGGCAACCACCGTGATCCGCTGATCCGCCGTACCCGTCAGGTTCGAAAACGTCAGGCTCTCGTACACGCCCGGAGCAATCGCAATCACTTCGCCCGGACTAATCCCCAACGCCCGCCCATCCACCACCAGCGCACCGGCACCAGTGCCCACCGTGCGGGTCGGTGTCAGCGTGGGCTGCGGCTGCGTGGGCTGTGGCTGAGTGAGCATGGATGGCGACTGACCGGAGCAGCCCGCCAGCAGTACGCTGTGCAGCAAGACAATCAATACCTTTTTCATCCGCAGTGTATGGGTTAGAGACGCATTACAAATCGACTTACATCTGCCTGTTGATAACGGGTTAGCCAGTCGATTCAGTACAAAGCATTGGCAAACAGACGATCATCGACGGTGCAGAATACGGGTTCGGGGCCGTCGGGCGGGGTGACGAACGCCACCGACCCCACGTAAGCATCTGCTACGACAAAGCTACTAACGGTCCAGTTGTTGGTGGTATCAATTAACCGGGAATTGACTGAGTGGTTGCCTACCAGCGAGGGCAGTCGGCAGAAATCGTCGTCGATGCCTTTGGCAGTTGCTTTGGCGAGGGCTTCCTTGCGGGTCCAGAGTTCGTAAAAAAGGGGCCGGGCCGTGGTACTTTCGTTGATCGCCCGTTGTTCTTCCCGGCTGAAAAGCGGATTAATTACCGGGCCAAAATCAAAACCAGGCTCGATCTTTTCCACATCCACCCCCACGCCGGTTTGCGCAACGGCCATCACAATCCAGTCGCCCGAATGCGACACGTTGTAGTGCCAGTCGGGAAAATCCCTCAGAAAAGGTTTTTTGGTGGCATCCGTGGCGAATACGACCTCCGTCGGGGATTGGGCCACGTAATGACTTAAGAGCAGGCGTAACAGCCCGCGGGCCACAATGAACCGTTGCCGGTCTCTGGGTTGATGGTAACGCCCGGCCCGGAGTTTTTCGGCGGGCCGGAGCAGGGTATACAAAAACGGTTCATGCCGACGGAACGCAGTAATCTGTATTCGGTATACGGTCGGTGGAGCCGGGTAGTCGGCCAGCAGAAGCCACGTCGGCTCATAAACGGCACAGCAGTTAACGGCTACGTTCATGGCTGTCCGTAGTTTAGCACTTGTCCAGCGTTGCCTGAAGAATCCGGGCAAATTCCTGATCGTTGGGCGGAGCGAAAATGTAGTTGTGTTCGCCCGGAATTTCGTGTACGTTCACCCCGTTGAGGGCAAACGGTTTCCAGCCCAGGAACTCAAAATCATCCATGTAGAACGTCAGTTTTTTCGCCCGAAACAACTCTACCGTCACCGGATACGGTACCAGCCGGTAGTTGCGCCACGCCAGCTCATTCATCAGGTCAAGTTTATAGGAATAGCCAAAAAAGGCTTCCTGCTCCTGTTTCTCGCCGTTGCGTACTTTCCAGTACGTTTCCGTCAGCCTGCGCTTCAATTGTTCGGTTTTGTATTCGATGGTGCGCTTTGGATCGTCCTTGAAAAGGACAACCGTGTAAAGCAGCTTTTTGATGAGCGACCGGGTTTCGTACACCAGCCGACTGTACCACGGCTCGTGGTGGTTGGACTGGTAGGCGTACGTATCGAACATAGCCAGCAGCTTCACTTCTTTGCCGAGGGCCACCAACTGCCGGTTCATCTCGAAGGCAATGATGCCACCGAACGAATACCCCGCCAGCGCGTACGGCCCGCCGGGATTGTGGGCGGTAATCGCATCTACGTAATGCCCGGCTATGGCTTCGATGGTGTCCAGCGGCTCGTCGACTCCGTTCAGCCCCTTGGCCTGTAATCCATACACCGGCTGATCGGGGTCCATATTTTTAGCCAGCGCATTGAATAACAGTACATTTAGTCCGGCCCCGTGAACAATGTACAGGGGGGTTTTGCGGCCCTGCGGTTTAATGGGCACCAAGGAATCCCAGGTGATGGATTTACCATCCATTTGCAGCATCAGCGCCAGTTTTTCAACGGTCGAATGCTCAAACAGGGTGGCCAGGGGCAACCGCTTGCCCGTTTCTTTTTCCAGCCGGTTCATCACCTGAACGGCAATGAGCGAATGACCGCCGAGTTCAAAAAAATCGTCGGTTATCGACACCTGATCAAGGGTCAGGTATTCAGCCCAGATGTCGGCCACCATTTTCTCCACATCAGTGCGTGGCCTCATCCGCCCGACGGGCGGCACCGGGTTACCTGTTTTGAGGTGCAGCAACGCGTTGCGATCCGTTTTTCCGTTGGGCGTTACGGGTATAGCCGTCACGCCCACAAACTCGGCCGGTACCATGTAGGCCGGTAATTGCTGATGCAGCCCATCTTTCCAGGCCGATGTCCGCGACCGAAACTGGCCATTCACTAAAGTAGTGGTGGGCACCACAAAGGCTACCAGCCGCTGATCGCCGGGGCGTTCTTCGCGGGCGACGACCACGGCTTCTTTTACGTCCTCAAAAGTCTTCAGAATACTTTCGATTTCGCCGGGTTCAATGCGGTAGCCCCGTACTTTCACCTGCTGATCAATACGGCCCAGACATTGTAACTCGCCGGTATCGAGCAGTTTACCCAGATCGCCGGTGCGGTATAACTTCGCCGAAGGGCCAGCGGCAAACGGATTGTCAATGAAACGCTCGGCGGTTATCTCGGGACGATTCAGGTAGCCCTGCCCCACGCCATCGCCGGCAATGAACAGTTCGCCAATGCCCCCCGTTTCCACGGGATTCAGGGCTTCATCGAGTACAAACAGTTGGGTGTTGGCAATGGGTCGGCCGATGGTAATAACCGCGTTTTCGGCCGTAATCCGGCTCACCGACGACCAGATCGTGGTTTCCGTTGGGCCGTACATGTTCCAGAGCGAATCACATTTGGTCAGCAGGGCACCGGCTAATTCTTTAGACAGGGCTTCTCCTCCGCAGAGGACTTTCAGCGGCAGTTTCCCGACCCAGCCGGTTTCCAGCATCATCCGCCAGGTAGAGGGCGTGGCCTGCATCACCGTAATTTTTTCGCGTTTCAGTAGCTCAAGCAATGCTTCACCGTTCCGTGCAGTATCCGCATCGGCAACCACCACAGTGGCACCCGTGATCAGGGGTAAAAACAATTCCAGACCGGCAATATCAAACGAAATCGTGGTGATGGCCAGCAATCGATCCCCCGCCGAAATACCGGGTTCACGCTGCATGCTGCACAAGAAGTTCACCAGATTATAATGGGCGATCTTCACGCCTTTGGGCTTACCCGTCGAGCCGGACGTGTAGAGCACGTACGCCAGTTGGGTGCTATCGGTTGAAATCACCGGTTCATCGACCGGGTAGTCCACCGACGACCGGATGCCGTCAGCCAGACTGATTTTATTGGTAACAGGCTGAAACACCGTACCTGATTCCGCCGAGGTGATGAGCACCGCTGCGCCGGAATCGTTGAGCATAAAATTAAGTCGATCAGCCGGGTACGCCGGATCGAGCGGGATGTAGGCGGCTCCGCACTTCAGTATAGCCAGCAGGGCAATGAGTAAATCGGCCGACCGATCTACCAGCAGGCCTACTTTATCGCCGGGTTGCACCCCGTTGGCCAGCAAATACCGGGCAAACTGATTCGCTTTTTCGTTCAGATGGCGGTACGTCAGTGCAGTCGACCCGAAAGCCACTGCCACTGCGTCGGGCGTTGCCTGCGCCTGTTCGGCAATCAATCCGTGCAGGGTTTTATGCGCCGGGTAGGGTTGCACCGTGGCGTTCAGGCGGCTGTACTGATCCGCCGTCCGGGCCGTATCCGTCAGCGAAATGGCCTTGATTTTTACCGTCGGATCGCTAACTACGTCGCGCAGTAACCGCTCGAAAGCGGTCATCATCCGGGTGATGGTTCCGGCGGTGAATAGCTGCGTGTTATACGACCATTCCAGCACCAATGACTGCTCGGAACCGGTCGCGTTGAGGAACAGCTCGAAGTTTTCGTAGGCCCGCGGATTGCTGATGAGTTGGTACGTCAGCCCGTAAAACGCCACATCGTCGGCCATGCCCATGTCGATGTTGAACACGACCGGCACCAAGGGCACCCGCGACGGATCACGGCTGATGTTCAGTTTCTGAAGCAGACTGCCAAACGTGAGCCGCTGGTGGTCGTAGGCATCGAAAACGGCGGATTTACGCGCTTTCAGAAAGTCCAGAAACGACTGTTCTCCACCGGGATGACTGCGCATGGGCAGCAAATTAACGCAGTGGCCAACCAACCGGTAATTACCCGTTGCCGATTGCCCGGCGGCCGGTAGCCCCACCACCACCGTTTCCTGCCCCGTCAGCCGGTGCAGCAACACTTCAAAAGCCGCCAGCAGCGTGGTTACGAAGCTGCATCCTGCTTTCAGGCCCATTTTTTTTACGGCCAGTACCAGTTCCTTGTCCAGTTCAAAATCCAGCCGGTTCGCCCGGTAAGTACGCAGGGCGGGGCGGGGGAAATCGGTCGGCAGCGATAGTACCGGAGCGTCATTTTTATACTGTTCAACCCAGAATTGCTCGATCTGATGGTATGTGTCGCTTTGGCGAAAGGCCTCCTGCTCGTCGGCGTCCTGACTGAACAGCGGAGCATCGGGCAGGTTGGGGTAACCGTTCTGCACGTACCCGGAGTAGAGTTTACTCAGGTCCTGCAGCATGATTCCCAGCGACCAGCCATCACAGACAATGTGGTGCGCCGTCAGCGTCAGGTGATGCGCCGTATCGGTCAGTTTGAACAGAGTCACTTTAAACAGCGGTCCGCCAACAAGGTCAAACACATGCTGCGCTTCCTGCTCGGTATGCGTACGGACAACCGTTTCTTTTTCGGCCGTAGTCTGTGGGGAAAGGTCGTTGTAGAATACAGGGACAGGCACCTGACCAAACACCAGGATGTACCGGCCATCGGCACTAAACGCCGAGCGCAGACTCTCGTGCCGCTGCACTACTGTCTGCACCGCCTGCTCCATCGCCGACCGATTCAACGGGCCGGTAAGCCGCAACGACACCGATTCGTTGTAAGCCCGGTTGGCATCATTGCCCCCCAGCCGACAGGCCATCCAGATTTCGGCCTGCGGTTCAGTAATGGGTGCCAGCCGTATCAGTTCAGGTCCGGCAAAGGGGTCAAAGTCAACGGCAGTGGCAGTGAGGTCGGTGGAGGTTGGGGCCATTATCCGTTAGTTTAAGTCGAGTTGCAGGTATTTACCGGGCTGAGCGGGGTCCGTGATAAACCAGGCCGGATTGCCCGCTTCATCACGGCCGAGCCGGGCACCCGGCGCCGGTGGCTGATTGAGCGCAACCGACGACCGGACCGGTGTAACCGCAACGGCTACCGGACTTTTATCGACAAAAAAACCAGCCGCTACCATTTCATCAACGCTCTCGATAAACAGGTCGATCACCCGTGTAACTTCATCGGCCGTGTGCGCATCGGTCATAAAGCACGGGAAGCCATCCCAGACGTGAATGCCTTTTTCGCGCATCAGCGTGAACAGCAATTCACTGTACGGGATTTCTTCGCTGAATTTCAGTTTCCACAGCGACCCGAACTGCGCCACAAAAAAGGGCAACTGCCGCCGGGTGAACTCCCCATTGAGCACATCGGCAAGCCGCTCGGCCTTGGCCGTCAGACCCTCTTGCAACGCCGGGCCTTTGGCTTTCATGTAGTGCAGCGATGCTTTGGCCGCTGCCAGGGCCAGCGGGTGGCGCACAAATGTACCGGCAAAATAGGTGACGCCTACCTCCGGAAACGACGCATCGCCGTACTGCCAGAAACCACCGTCGAGCGCATCCATATACGCTTTTTTGCCGGCAATGATCCCGATGGGTATCCCCCCCCCGACCACTTTACCGTAGGAGGCCAGGTCGGCTTTGATGCCAAACAAGGCCTGTGCCCCGCCCGGATGCATCCGAAAGCCCGTAATCACTTCATCGAAGATCAGGGCCGTGCCCGATTCGGCGGTAACAGCCCGCACCTGTTTCAGGAACTCGACGGGCCGAAATTCGGGTCGGCGGCTTTGCACCGGCTCCACCAGCACGGCTGCCAGTTCATGCGCCCGTTCGCGGATGATGCGCAGGCTTTCGTCGGTACCATAGTCCAGAATCAGCATGTTCTGCACCGACTCCGGCATAATGCCCGACGCGGCCGGAAACGATTTTAATTTTTTGGTACCCCGCACCAGCACTTCGTCCATAATGCCGTGGTAGGAGCCGGTGAAGGCCACAATCAGCGAACGGCCGGTAACAGTACGGGCAATACGCATGGCACCCATCACGGCTTCGGAACCGGTACTGCACAGGGCGGCCCGGTCAAATCCCGTGAACTCGCAGATCAGCTGACTCACTTCGCCCGCCAGTTCGTGCTGCGGCCCTACTTCAAAGCCACCCTCAACCTGTTCGTGCAGGGCCTTTTTAATAACGTCCGGCTGATAGCCCAGCAGGTTCGAGCCGAAGCCGTTCAGCACGTCAATGTATTCGTTGCCGTCGATGTCCCAGAGCCGACTGCCTTTCGACTGATTAACAACGATGGGATATACCAACTCTTTGGTCAGCGGTTTAAAGCCCGACACCACGCGGGGATCGGCCATGTAGCGACGGTGCTGTTGTGAGTAGGCTTTGCTACCCCCCGTTTTTTGATTATACCGTTCCGTAAGCTGCTGAATGAACGTCTGTTGTGTTGGCGTAAGGGCAATGGTATGCCGGTCGATGCGGGCCGTGGCACCAAACGGTTTTTTAATTTCGACAGCCTCTTCGGGTGTCAGATCGGCACTGATGGACGGCGTGGCGCTAACCGACGGCATTGGTGCGGGCGGTAGCATGGGCACAGGCGGGGCCGCGAGGGGAACGGACACGGGTGGTGCCCCCCCCTGCAACAAGGCTACCTGCCGGGCCAGTAATTGCAACTGCTGCGCAATCAGACCCAGTGCCGAATCGCCCCCCGGCTGAACCAGGATGACTGGCTGTTCCAGATAAACCGGCGGACTGTGAGGTGCAGCTACCGGTGCCATAACCGGACTGACTGGCTGCGCAACGGGCGGCTGTTGCGCAGGCGCAGCAGGGAGTGTCTGGTCTAAGTAAACGGCCAACTGATCGAGGGTGGCATACTCTTCGTTCAGTTGCCGGAAAGTGAGTGGCACGTTGAATGCCTTTTTAAATATCAATGCCACCTGCGTCAGCAGCAGCGAATCGAGGCCGATCTCCAGGAAGGTCATATCGGGCGTTACACCTTCCATGTCTACACCGGATGCGTCTTCGAGAATCGATTTTATTTGGTCGAGTAAATGATCTTTCCTCATCGGGATACGGTGTAAACGGATAATCGGTGTGGTGTCTACGGATAAATTCACGGCTGCCGGAGCAGCACGGGGGTTGAATAAATCAGCCATTGGATCGACCCAGCAGCGTTTTTTATCGAATGCGTAGGTTGGCAAATCCAATCTACTTCTTTTTTCGGTACCGCAAAAAGTAGTCCAATTTGGCACCATTCCCCATAACCAGAGGTGGCCCAGTGTTTTTAGTATCGACTGATGGTCAGACTGCTCACCTTTGGCACTGTCTAAACTGGCCAGCAGAACGGCCGGTCGGCCAGCCGCCTGCTGCCGGGCCAGAACGGTCGTTACGGTGCCGGGACCAACCTCCAGCAACAGCGGATTTGCCTGCGTAAACAGCGTTTCCAGCGCGTCGGCAAAGCGGACCGTCAATCGCAGATGCGTCGACCAGTAGGCCGGGTCGGTCGCCTGTGCATCGGTTAGCCAGGTGCCACTTACGGTCGACACAATTGGTTTGCGCGGACGATTGAGCGCCACCCGCCGAACCACTGTTTCGAAATCCGCAACGATAGGGTCCATCATGGCTGAATGAAACGCGTGACTGGTTTCGAGGACCCGGTTCGGTATGTCGCCCTCATCCAGTTGGCGGGAAAAAGCAGCAATGTCTTCGTCGGCACCCGCCACCACGCACAGAGTAGGGCTGTTTATAGCCGCAATCGACAGCGTTTCGGGCAGCATGGCCAGCACCTTACCCGCTTCCAGCCGCACCGAAAGCATGCTGCCACGGGGCAGTTCACTTACCATACGACCCCGGTTGGCAACCAGCATCAGGGCGTCGGCGAGGGAAAACACACGCGCCAGATGCGCCCCGACAAACTCACCGATGCTATGCCCACAGAAAACGGTCGGTTCGATACCCCAACTCATCCAGAGCCGGGCCAGCGCATACTCGGTCACGAACAGGGCGGGCTGTGTGTACCGGGTGTTTTTCAACCGTTCTTTAGCCGCAGCGTTGGCCGTTTCGGGGTACATCACCTGCCGGATATCCGTATCTAACCAGGCGTTGAGCAAATCGGCACAGGCATCTATAGCTTCTCTGTAGACGCGCTCATGTTCATACAGGTCACGGCCCATGTTCAGGTATTGCGCGCCCTGACCGGGAAATAAAAAGATAACTTCACCAGGCCGGTCGGTCCTGATGCGCCCACCTGAAATGCCGATAGATGGTGTTTGCAGGGTATTGAGTAGCGCACCCGTACTCGTGGCCAGCGCGAAACGGCGGTGCGCAAAGTCGGGCCGGGTCGTTTGCAGCGTAAACGCCACGTCGGCCAGATTAATGGATGGGTTTTGGTGCAGGTACTCCGTCAGGCGGTCAGCGTAGGCATCGAGACTGGCCGCCGATTTTGCCGACCAGGTGATGAGTTGCATCGGTCGGCTGCTGCCAACCGGCTCCGGTGTTAACGCGGGCTGGGCCGAAACATATTCTTCCAGTACCACGTGGACGTTCGTACCACCCACTCCGAACGAACTCACCCCGGCTCGGCGCGGTCCATCATGCAGAGGATTCGACGGCCACTCAGTTAGCGCAGTGTTCACAAAAAACGGGCTGTTGGCGAAGTCGATCACCGGGTTGGGCGTCGTAAAACCTAAGGACGGCGGTAGCTGCCGGTAATGCAGAGCCAGCGTAGTTTTAATAAATCCGGCCACGCCCGCTGCTGCTGTCAGGTGGCCCATGTTGCTTTTTATGGACCCGATGGCGCAGGACTGCTTTTCGTACTGGTCGCCGAAAGCCATTTTCAGGCCTTCAATTTCAATCGGGTCGCCGAGGGGCGTGGCCGTGCCGTGGGCTTCCACGTAGCTGATGGTCGACGGGTCGATCCGGGCATTGTCCAACGCCATCCGAATGGCTCCGGCCTGCCCCTCGGCGTTGGGCGCCGTAAAGCTGCCCTTGCCGCTCCCGTCGTTGTTGACGCCGGTTCCTTTGATAACGGCAAAAATCGTGTCGCCATCGCGCCGGGCATCTTCGAGTGGTTTGAGCAACACCACCCCCGCCCCATCGCTGAAAACAGTACCCCGCGCGTCGGCATCGAATGACCGGCAATGACCATCGCGACTGAAAATGGCCCCATCCTGGTACAAATGGCCACTGTTGACGGGTGCTGTCACACTGGCTCCACCAGCCAGCGCGACATCGCACTGCCCGTTACGGAGACTGTCAACCGCCTGCGCAATGGCCAGCAGGGACGTAGAGCAGGCCGAAAAAACACTCACAGCCGGGCCTTTCAGGTTTAGCTGGTAAGCCGTCCGAGACGCGATATAGTCTTTCTCGTTCGCGGTCGATGCCTGCAACTCCCCAATCTGATCGACTACTTTGCGGTTGCGCAATATATTATTCAGGTAATATGTATTGTTGCCACAGCCCGCATAAACACCAATGGTTCCGTGATAGGTCTGGGGCAGGTAGCCGGTTTTTTCGAGGGCCTCCCAGGCAATTTCCATGAATACCCGTTGCTGCGGGTCCATCACGGCCGCCAACCGGGGATTCAGGCCGAAAAACTCCGCATCGAATTGATCGACAGCCTGAATAATACCCCTTGCTTTCACGTAAGCCGGATCATTGGTCAGATCGGCGGATAGCTGCGGGTCGAGTTCGGCGTCCTGAAAAAATGAGATGGTTTCTCTGCCTTCTTTCAGGACGGCCCACAACTCCTCGATGGTATCTGCTCCCGGAAAGCGGCCCGCCATGCCAATCACGGCGATATCGGCGGTTTCGGTCCGGGCCCGTTTTGGCTTGAGCGGTTTAAGATTGCCGTTCGTTCGTCCGTCTAAAAAAGCCGCGATACCGCCCACCGTCGGATACTGATACAGCTTCATAATCGGCAGGTCGTAGCCGTGCTCCTGTTTCAGAACCGCCACCGCACGGGCCGCCAGCAAGGATGTGCCGCCCAGTTCAAAGAAATTATCCGTGCTGCCCACCTGCTTTACGTGCAGCACGGCTTTCCAGACAACACTGATTTTGGCCTCCGTTTTAGTCGTCGGGGCGATGTATGATTTAGTCAGCAACTCCGACGCATCGGGGTTGGGCAATATTTTTTTATCGACCTTTCCATTGCCAGTCAGCGGAATCAGCGGCAGCTCTACCCACAACTGCGGCACCATGTATTCGGGCAGCGTCGCCTGTAGAAAGCTCGTGATGGCTCTTCGATCGAAGCCACTTTTCATCACAACGTATCCGATCAGCCGCTTTTGACCGTCACCATCGGCTTTTGCCGCAACGGCACAGTCGGTTACGCCGGGATACTGTTGCAGAACGCTTTCGATCTCGCCCAGTTCGATCCGGTACCCACGCAACTTCACCTGCTCATCCATCCGGCCCAGATACTCCAGATTTCCGTCCGGCAGGTACCGGCCCAAATCGCCTGACTTGTACATCCGGGCACCGGGTAGCAGGGCGAACGGATCGGCAATGAACCGTTCTTTAGTAAGTTCAGGCTGATTCAGGTAGCCCCGTGCCACCTGTACGCCACCAATGTAAAGTTCACCGGCCATACCCGCAGGCACCGGGTTGAGCGAAGCATCCAGCAGGTAAATACTGACGTTAGGCATAGGCCGACCAATCGGCAGTCCGTTTGGGTATTCAGGAACGGTATCCCGGATGGGGAACCGGTACGAAATGCACCCAACCGTTGCCTCTGTGGGGCCATATTCATTGATAATTTCTGCGTCGATACCGGCCGCAGCCAGAAATGCATAGTGCCGCCGGTGCAGGGCCTCTCCGCCTACCACGTACCGTTTCGTTGCCGCCTTTATGTCACTGTGAGTACTCGTGTCAATCAGGAACAACTGCGCCGGTGTAACCTTCAGAAAATCGAAGGGACCGTTTTCCAGTAGTGTTTCATTATTGAATGCTTCGATCGGCGGCAATGCATTAACAACAATTCGCTTGCCGGTTAACAGGGGCACGAAAATAGTAGTCACCGACGCATCGAACGCCAGCGGCAGGTGCATGTAACTCCCCGACTGCTGCTGATTAGTCGTAGCGTAGTCGTGGATGCTGTTCAGGATGTAATTAGCAATTGACCGGTGTTCAATCAGCACCCCCTTGGGCCGACCCGTTGAACCGGACGTATAAATGACGTAGGCCAGAGTAGCGGGCGTTATCGCGACCGAAACGGCCTCCGTCGATTCACGGGCGATGGTGGTCCATTCGGCATCAAGGGCAATGACCGTCAGCCCCGTATTCAGGCCCGTAATGAAGCGGGCGGAGGCTGTATCGGTCAGTACCAGCCCGGCTGCAGTATCGTCCAAAACAAACCGGATGCGGTCGGCAGGATAGCCGGGGTCGATGGGTACATAAGCAGCACCGGCCTTCAGAATGCCCAGTAAGCCAATAATCATCTCAATGGAGCGGTCGAGACAGATCGGCACCAGTGTTTCCTGTTGCACACCCTGCCTGCGCAGGTAATGGGCAAGCTGATTTGATTTTTCGTCTAACGTCCGGTACGTAATGTGTTCATCCGCCAGCGTAACGGCTATGCCCTCCGGCGTCCGTTGTGCCTGTTTTACAAACAAATCGACAATCGTTCTATCCGTAAAGTTATTCATGTCGTTCCGGCTCCTTAACGTGGCAATTTTTCTTTTTTCCAGAAATGGTAACTGCAAAAACGGCATTACGTGTCGCTCCTGCAAAAATAGATACGAATTGGTCTGTTTACCAATCCGTTTACCGGCCCGTAAAAACGGCACCCCTGATTTCGGGATAGCGATCCCGGATATCGCCCATGGCATGGACTACCCATTGACTTTCAGGCATATCAGTCTCGATAGCAGTACCTAAGTGTGTTATCAGAACCGGTTTCTGCCGAATGTCGTACTCCTTGTGCAGGCGAATCGCGTTATGCAGCGATTGGTACAACGTAGCAAACGAGTGCCCGGCCGGATCGGCAGTGGCATCGGGACGGTTAACAACATCTATGCCAAGCCAGTCGACACAGTCCGCATCGGGGTGAAACGAAGCGATAGTTGTTGGTTTAGCCGGGCACCAGACCCAGATCACGTTCGTTGCCTGCTCCTGCTGCCCCAATCGGACAAGGTGCTGCCAGGCGTCCCGGTACAATTTCAGGCTGGCATCTGCTGCTGTTCCCCACGGCCGGGACGGATCATCGAACCGGGGCGCAAACGCCAGCAACACCGGTTGCCGATACCGTTTCAATTTACGCAGAAACCGTGTTAATACATCGTCGTAGTGTCCCCGGTTCATGTTTTGCAGAAACGGATTCAGTGGCTGGTGCGCTCCACCCAAATCCGGTTCTACATACAACAAGGGCAGGCTATTGGCCAGCGCGGGCCGGTGCGGACCAGCGATACCTGACCGCGCGGGTTGCCACGACAGATGCTGCGGTTCGATTACGCCGGTCATAGTCTGGAGTTCAGGTACGGGTATTGACCGACCGGCCGGTTCGGTACCGACGTAAAACGGTTGAGCAGTTGCGTGCCGAATGTCGTGCGGCTGACTGGGCATTCGCTGCCGGTAGGTGAACCCAATCAGGCCCGTCGTAAAGATCAGTACGAGGCCAAACAGCGGCAGAGCAGCCCCACGCAACCGACCGTAGAGGCCGTAGCGAACGGCACAGATAAATTGCCGCAGCGAGCGCATAAACAATCGGCGGGACGTGAGTTGCCGAATCCACTCATACACCGCCCCCAGTACCCGTTCCTGACCAATCAGCACGTTCAGGCTCAGGATCAGTACGTTCAGCAGCCCGAAACCAATCATCAACCGGAAAAAGACGTTACCCGTCGCGAAGCGGCCGTAGTGATATACACCGTAGCCAACGGCCCCCAGCGTAAGTAATCCCATCAGTACATTGGGCAGGCAAAGCAGTACGTTGTTGCGGGGAACATCGTTTTTCGGCGTAGGCAGGTACGGCACCTCCACCCGGAAAATCGTATAAAGCAGGCCCAGTACATACACCCACCACGTACCGCTGCTCAGCACCCCGCCGAGCAGGTGAAAGCCTGCTTCCTGCTTTTCGATCAGCCACCGCTGTGCGTACTGCCGGATCAGGAAAGCCGTCATTAACAGCGGCAGGTAGGCCGCAGCAAACACCAGCAGATCGAGCCGCAGGGGTAACCGCATCATTACCAGCGCGAGAACCGGAATCAGCAGGTCGATCAATTGCACCAGGCCCAATACGTAATACAGCGGCATGGTCAGGTAATGAAACCGCTGCCGCCCCGTCAGGCGACCGAATACTTTCGGATAAGTAGTCACCAGCAGTTCCAGCGTGCCCCGTGCCCATTTTAGTTGTTGCTTATAGTAGGCCGACAGCGTGGCCGGTACTAAGCCATACGACAGCGGCAACGGCACATACACGGATTGCCAGCCCCCGGCGTGGAGGAGCATAGCGGTATGCATGTCTTCGGACAAACCGGCCGCGTGGCCACCGATGGAATCGAGCGCAGCCCGCCGGAAGGTACAGTTCGCACCAATGGCCTGCGCGGTACCGTAGTTGCTCATGCAGGTCATCATCGGCCCGTAGAAACTGTAGGTCTGTTCGGCGGCCCCGTAGGCGACCAAACTTTCTTTCCGGTTATAATAGCCCTGCACACAAGGCACAAAACCAATAGCGGGGTCCTCGAAATAGGGCAGCACCTGATCCAGAAAGTCGGGTACCGGCACGTGGTCAGGGTCGAGAATGAGGCAGATTTCGCCGGTGGCCTGCCGGAGTGCGTTATTGATGTTGCCCGCTTTGGCATCCGCTTTATCCGTACGGGTCACGTGCCGGACGCCCATCTGTTCGCAGATCTGCCGCAGATGCGTATCGTCGGCTTCATCACACAGGTAGGTCGTGTGGGGGTATGGCATTGCCTGAATCGCCCGGAGCGTATTAACAACCATCTCGTACGGCTCGCCGGGGCAGAAAGTGGTCATCACATCCACCGTCCACCGGCGCGTAACGGCAGGCCGCACCGGTGGCACCACCTGCCAGTAGTGATACCACTCGTGCAGCAATCGAAACAGTTTAAGCAGTACAGAGACGGTGAGCAGCCCAAACAGCAACGGATACCCCCGATTGACCGGTTGGAAGTACAGCCATAGAAAGCCTGCCATAAACACTAAGCCAATGATAATCAGCAGCCGTACCGGCCCGGTATCGTGCGGTCGGGAAGTAAAGCCGTACGACTCATTGGGGGAAGTATCTGTAAACGTTGGCCACTTCATAAACGCTGTTGTTGCAGAAGATGTGGATTTAGTCACTATGTATGGTTATGACGTCGAATCTACAAACGGTCAATGGTTAAGATTAAACGAAGATTAAAATATGTACTCCATTTACCGGACTATGTGTTGACCAGCCTGCCCCTTCCGAGTCAAAAGCAAGAGAATCACCTGATCCGTTTATCATTAGTACACAGCCGATGACTTTATCTTTCGGTCGATCACCCCGGTTGTCAGCCCTGTCGGCGGTGGTCGGCCTGTTCGGGTTGATTTTGTGCGTCCGCTGCACCCATTCGGAGTCGCCCCGCCAAACGGTGGCGTCGGTAACCAACGCCACGACCATCCGCCATACCGGCAATGGCTGGGAACTCCTGCGGTACGGACGGCCCTACTTTATCAAAGGAGCGGGTAGTTTGGCCAGTAATCGGCATCAGTTTGAGCGCCTGCGGGCCTGCGGAGGCAATTCTATCCGTACGTGGGATGTTAACGAAGCCGACCAGGTACTCGATCAGGCGCAGGCGTTGGGGCTAACCGTTCATTTTGGCTTGTGGATAGAGCGCGAAACGGAAGGCTTTGACTACAACGATCAGGCAGCCACGGACCGGCAGTTCGAACGGATGCGTAAACTGGTAATGACCTACCGACATCACCCGGCCCTGCTGATGTGGTGTGTAGGCAATGAATCGGCCGAGTATGGTACCAACCTGAACGTATACGACGAGGTGAACCGCATTGCCCGGATGATTCATGAACTCGACCCCGATCATCCCGTAACTACGGCGGTTTCGTTAGACAGTGAACGGTCCGTATGGCTCGCCCGCGAACGCTGCCCGGACATCGACATCATGTCGTTTAATGTGTACGGTGACATTCCGCACATGGCCGATTTTTTGCAAAAGGGCGGCTGGACGGGGCCTTACATTCTGTCGGAGTTTGGGTCCAGGGGCTACTGGGAAGTGGAGAAAACGCCATGGGAGTCGCCCATTGAGCCAACCAGTCGGCAGAAATACGATTTTATCAACCAGTACTACCGGCAGTACATCAGTCCACTGCCGCCCAACTGCCTGGGGTCCTACCTGTTTTTATGGGGCAGTAAACAGGAAGAAACCCACACCTGGTTTAGCTTCTTTGACGACCAGGGGCGGGAGTCGCCGTTAGTAGGGCTGATGCAGGAGCTATGGACCGGAAAGCGGCCCGCCAATCAGGCACCAGTTGTTGGGCAACTGCTCACCGATGGACGCGCCACGACGAGCCTATCCTTTACGCCGTCGGCCGGCATGCACCGGGCGGAGATCGTCGCCACCGATCCCGACAATGACCCGCTGACGTATCGCTGGGAAATCAGGCAGGCGGCCCGGCAACGCTCCGATTTTGAAGATGCCCCCTCCCCTGTCATCAGCGGACTGATTGATACCGACACAACGCCGGTGGTGCAGTTTCGATTACCACAAGCGCCGGGTGCATACCGACTGTTCGTTTACGTCTATGACACCCATCTGCACGTCAGCACGGCGAACCTGGCGTTTCAGGTTGCACAAAAAGCAAACCCATGATTCTGGATCAGCAAATTTAATACAGGCTTTTTCCCACTGGCATTTCCATCATTCGTCCAGCCATTTCGCTCCCTCAGAATTCATCGTGAAACAGACAGCTATTATTTTTCACAATAAACTAACTTTTAGTTAATTAATCGGACTAAAAATTAACTGTTTCATCAGTGGAAAATGCGCGCCGGAGTCGATCAACCATTTTGTCATGTAAACGAAAAGTGACTGATTTAGGGATGTTGTGTCACATTACAAACGGTTCGCCTACCGGAAAACGACAAAAACGGGTAGTTCATCGAAATGTAATTATCCTTCTTGCTACCAACAGGCACCTTTGATACATAGGATCTAAAAAGGCAACCCAATCAACGGTCAATGCGTGGTTAGCTTCCTTACACCGGTTCAACCACATGATCTTTTACACGCGCTAATCTCAACGAAAAAAATGAATACGCTTGGTCTCGTTCTCTTTTTGCTTTTCGCCGGTTACCTCACTTTCAGTACGGTTTATCTGCTGATGTTAGCCATTGCCGGTCGGGTTGGCCACGCCGATGATGCCCGTACGGCTCCGGTGCCGACAACATTCCGCAAGATGGCGGTCCTGATTCCGGCGTATAAAGAAGATGCCGTAATCATCGGTTCGGTCGAAACGCACCTCCGGCAGGAATACCCCGGCGACCGCTTCGACCTGTTTGTTATTGCCGATAAACTGCAACCCGACACGTTGACCAAACTCCACGCCCTGCCCATTCATGTGGTTGAGGTAGCCTTCGAGTTCTCGACCGTGACCAAAGCCCTGAACGCAGCCCTGGCGGTTTTGCCCGAAGACACGTACGACCTGGTGGTGGTTGCCGATGCCGATAACCAGTTCGCGCCTGATTTTCTGAGCCGGGTCAATGTCGCTTTCGAGCAGGGATGGGTCGCCGTTCAGGGCCACCGGGTCGCCAAAAACATGAATACCCGGGTAGCCGTGCTGGACGCCATCAGCGAAGAAATCAATAACCACATGGTTCGGAAAGGCTACCGCGCCCTGAACCTGTCATCATCCATCATTGGCTCGGGCATGGCCATCGAGACAAATCTGATGAAGACAGCCATGATGGACCTCGTGACGGTGGGCGGTTTCGACAAGGAACTGGAGATGAAATTAGCCATCGCCGGCCACCGGGTAGGTTACCTCGAAAAAGCTTACATCTACGACGAAAAAGTGGCCAAACGGGCCGTGTTCGAGAGCCAGCGTACGCGCTGGATTGCCGCTCAGTGGCAGTTTCTGCACAGCTACTTCGGACAGGGCGTAAAAGACCTGCTGGCGGGCCGGATGCTGAGCGCGACCAAGACCATGCAGGCACTGGTTTTACCGAAAGTGCTGTTGCTCGGTGTGTTATCCCTATGCTTTCTGCTGAGTCTGGTAAGCGGACAATCGCTGCTGATGATTACGTCGGGTACGCTGTTGCTGAGTCTTTGCGCAGGGTTGGCCCTGTCAGTACCGGCTTACTTGTGGAAACAGCTTTCGGTGCGTGATCTGTTTATGGTGCTGGTGCTGATGCTGAGTTTCGCCCGGGCTGCCCTGAACATGCGGAAAGCGTTTAAATCGTTCATGCACACCCCCCATAATGCTTAACGGTCGCTCCTTGAACGGGTTGCTGCTTGCTGTTTCGTTTTTCGGTAAGCTCCCGTATATTCGCTCTCGATGATTACCAACGAACGCTCCGTTTCCACGCCAGTCAGCCACACGTTCAGCGGGGTGACGCTGCTCATCACGCATTACAACCGCAGCCAGTCCCTGCAACGTTTGCTGACCACGTTCGCCGGGCTGGGGTGCCATTTTGAAGCCATCGTGGTGTCGGACGACGGCAGCCGTGCCGAACACCAGGCCCTGCTGGCCGAATTACAGCACCAGTACGGGTATCAGCTCATCACAACGCCCCAAAACCGGGGCCTGGGCCATAATCTCAACAAGGGCCAGGACGCGGTACAGACACGTTATACCCTGTACGTACAGGAAGATTTTGTCCCGAAACCCCTTTTTGTACAGCGTCTGCACGAGTCGCTGGCCCTGATGGAGCAAAACCCATCCCTCGATATTGTTCGTTATTACGCGTACCGTCTGTATCCCTACCGGAAACCATACGCTGACGGATTTTCGGAAATGCAGTTCCGGCCCTGGGGATTGAAGTACTTCAAAGTGCATTACTACAGTGACCATCCCCACCTGCGCCGACAGTCTTTCCAGCAAAAATTCGGTCGTTACGCAGAGGGGTTAGCGGGCGACAAAACAGAGTACCAGATGTCCATATCGTTTCTCCGGCGAAAAGGAAAAGGCTTATTCTACGATGATTTTAAAGCCCTGTTCGAGCAGAAAAACGACGCCGTCGAACCCAGTACCATGCAGCGCGCGGTGTTGGCCCAAAGCGACAATCCGTTCATCACCGTTATCCGGGACGTGTACCGGCAAATCAAATTCAACTACGACATTCAGTTTAGACGATAGGCACGATTGATGCTGCTTGTGTGTGTGATAATGCATGAGCAGACATAATGTGTCCCCCAAGACAACCTTCAGACTGCATGAACTTTCTACAAAACCCTGCCTGGCTGCGCGAATTTGCGTTTGACTACAACCGCTTTGAGGCCATTTCCGCTGCTGTTTTTGACCGCGTTAACGAACGATTGGATGCCGTTCAAAGCAAAGAGCCGGTGGTCAGCATTCTGATTGCCGCCTACAACGAAGAGGTCAACATTTTGCGCTGCGTGGCTACTCTCGCCCGGCTGGAGACAACAATTCCCTTCGAGATCATTATCATCAATAACAACTCGAAAGACCGTACGCAGGATACCCTGGATCGGCTGCACGTGAAGGCCCTGTTCGAACCCCGCCAGGGATACGGTCCTCCGCACCAGCTTGGTATGCAGAACGCTGCCGGAAAATACGTTCTCCAGGGCGACGCCGATTGTTTGTACCCACCCTGCTGGTTAAACGACATGATGGCCGTGCTGCAGCAACCGGGTGTTTCGTGCGTGTATGGCCGGTATGCCTTTATTGGCGATGCTAATTTTCCGCGCTGGAAACTGGTGCTGCTCGAACAGATGAAAAACGTTGTGGCTGAATTTCGGCATCTGCACCGGCCTTACCTCAATGCGTACGGCATCAGCATGGGTTACGTGAAAGAATACGGGCTGAAGGTCGGTATCATCATGACCAATTTTCGCGGCCACGACGGTCGGCTGTGTCTGGATCTGATGGCCTACGGTAAAGTAAAGCAGGTACGCTCCAACAAAGCCCGGCCCTGGACGGGTACGCGTACGCTGCAGCAGAACGGCAGCTTCTCGAAGGCACTTACCTCCCGGATTGCCCTCGAACTCACCCGGTTCGTGGCTTACTTCCGCCCACACCAGCCCCAGGATCTGGACGATCCAAAGTTCTCGAAGAAATAGCCGCTCCTGTTTTGACGGATTAGCTACAGATTCCTCCTTTTTAGTTCGTCCACGGCATGAGCGCAGGCCCGGGCGGTAAGGGCCATGTAAGTCAGTGAGGGGTTCTGACAGGCCGACGAGGTCATGCAGCTCCCGTCGGTGATGTACACATTCGGCACATCGTGCAACTGGTTAAATTGATTCAGGACGGACGTTTTCGGATCATGTCCCATCCGCGCCGTTCCCATCTCGTGTACGGCCGAACCCGGTGGCAGGTCGTAGTAAAACTGCTCTACGTTCCGAAAACCGGCTTTTAACAGCATTTCCTCGGCACTTTCTTTGATGTCAGTGCGCATGTTGCGTTCGTTCTCATGGTAGGCGAACCGAATACGCACGAGCGGCAATCCCCACTGATCGCGCTGCGTGGGATCGAGCGTAACCTGGTTGTCGAAGTACGGGAGGGTTTCGCCCCAGGCACCCATAAATACGGTCCACGGGCCGGGCTTTGCCAGCGTGTCTTTGAACAATTTCCCGAAGCCGCCCGCAGTTTGACTCAAATCCGGCCACTCTGCCCGTTCGCCGTCGCCCTGATAGGCAAATCCGCGCTGGTAGTCCGTTCGCGCCGTCTGGGCGTTGATGTTGCGAAACCTGGGCACGTAAAAGCCCGCCGGTCGTCTCCCCTCGTAGTATTTATCGGCAAAACCGGCGTATTCTCCCCTGGCCCCACCCATCATAAAATGATCCATCAGGTTATGTCCTACCTGCCCGCTGCGGTTACCCAATCCATCCGGAAAGTGGTCCGAGGTAGAATTGAGCAAAATAGAGGTGGTAGCGATGGTCGATGCGTTCAGAAACAGGATTCGGGCAAAATACTCGGTAACCTCCTTCGTGTGCGCATCCATCACCCGCACCCCGGTCGCCCGGTTGGTGTGCGGATCGTAAAGCACCTCGGTCACAATCGAGTCGGGCCGCAGGGTCAGGTTACCCGTAGCGGCTGCGGCCGGCAGGGTGGCCGAGTTGCTGCTGAAATACCCACCGTAGGGACACCCCCGGCTGCACAGATTACGGTACTGGCAGGGTCCCCGTCCGTTCCAGCCCCGCGTCAGGTTGGCTACCCGCGCAATGGTCAGCAGCCGGTCGCCGTAATGTTTGTGTATCTGATCGGCCAGGTGAGTTTCGATGCAGTTCAGTTCCATTGGCGGCAGAAAGGGGCCATCCGGCAGGTGAGCCAACCCTTCGGCCTGCCCGCTGATGCCCACGTACCGCTCCACATACTCATACCAGGGGGCCAGGTCTTTGTAGCGGATGGGCCAGTCGACGGCGACGCCTTCTTTGGCATTGGCGGTAAAATCCAGGTCGCTGAGCCGGTAACACTGCCGTCCCCAGGTAAGCGACCGGCCGCCAACCTGATAGCCCCGGTACCACGAGAAAGGCGTTTCCTGAATGTAAGGATGCTCCCGGTCGGAAACGTAAAAGTGCCGGTCGCCTTCGTTGCATCCCGTACTCTGCACCGGGTTTTCGGCCTGATTCTGCAAATCAGGCCCCAGCCGGAACGGAAAATCCCAGGGGTTCTTCATGGCCGTGGGGTAGTCGGTGATGTGTTCTACCTGCCGACCGCGTTCCAGTACCAGCGTTTTCAGGCCCCGTTCGCACAGTTCTTTGGCCGCCCACCCCCCGCTGATGCCGGAGCCGACCACAATGGCGTCGTAGGTATGGGCTGGTTTTGCTTTGGTGTTCAGATAAGACGGCTGCATGGGGAGTTATTTGGTGGCCCAGGACTTCTGTCCGGCGGTCATGGCAATACAACCGGCAAAACGTCCGGGAACGAGCGAGTAAGCGATGCCCTGCGTTGCACCCACCATCGACGTGTAATAGCCCAGACAGGTGTAGTTTTTGAGCAGCGTGAAAAATGGTTCGCCGAGCACTTTCTTCTGTACCCTGTTCTCTATTTTACCCAGAAATCCGCTCCGGGGCAGGGCGTCGGCCTCAAATGTCCGCATTACGGCGTCCTGTTGCATCCGGCTGCACTCCGTATAGCGTTTGTTGTACTGATCGGTGCTGCGGGCATCTATGGCTTTCATCCCGTCGATAAACCGGTTTTGCGTCGTGGGCGCGGCATTTTCCAGCAGTGATTTCAGGATAAAGTCCGGCACACCCGCGTCGATGGCACCGGGCGTATCGGTAGCAGGCAGCATGGTTTCGGCCAGAGCCGCCAGCAGCGGTTTGTGCGCAGACAGGTAGTCCAGATCGGGTGTTTTATAGCGGGCAAACCAGGTGGAGCCACCCAGCACCAACCCGCTCCCGGTGAATAAGGCGATGCCCCAAAGTGCCCGACGACGATTCATAAACGATGGTGGATTCAGGAACGGGCCACGTCAACCCTTGTTAAGTACGCCTTTACTTTACTGATGGGAAACTTGAATAAGAGCGTCAATACCCCGTACACCGCTCCGCCAATGGCAATCTGGATCAGCGTCGTGTACAGGTTCGATTCGGGCACGAAGTATCTGTAAATGCTCACCGTTCCCACCATTGCCAGACCGAACAGAACGGGCTTCGCTAAATTTCCCAGAAAATCGGCCATAAAGGTGCCAATCAGCGAGTGGACGATGTAAAAATTCAGCACCAGAATAATAAACGTCGTGACCATGGTTGACAATGCTACGCCCGTTGCCCCGTAGTAATGAGCAAAAAGGTACAGTAACGGCACCTTGATGAACATCGTGAACAGGTTTAGGTAAAAGAGCAGGTTTGGCTTCCCTTTGGTAAACGCCAGCGTGAATAATGGGTGACTAAGTGCGCCAAAGAAAGCCGCAAACACTAAAATACGAATGTATTCGATTGATGTTCCCCAGTTCGGCCCGTAAATCAGCGGTACGACCCGATCTGCCGTGATGAACAACCCAACCAGCAACGGCAGATTTACATAACCGACAATGTCTAAGATCTGTAGGTACGCCCGTTTCAGGGCTACCTTGTCTTCCTTCATTCGGGCCAGTACCGGGTAAGCCACCTGTAAAATGATCGGGTTTAGCTTTCCAATGGGGAAAATCGCCAATTGGTAGGCAACCGTATAAAACCCCAGCGCCCGGACACCCAGCAGCCCCCCAATCAGAATGTTGTCGATGTTTCCCTGAAAATAACCCAGAATCCCCTCGCCTATGTTGTAGATGCCAAACTGCAGATGGTCACGAATGACCGAGAGGTTAAAATAAAACTGAGGCACAAATAGCCGCAGCCCCACCACAATCTGTAAAAAGGTGCTGACACTCACCGACGCCAGCCCCCCCCAGATCAGCGACATCTCGTTAAAGCCGTTCATAGCCAGCGTAATGGCTACTATTGTGCCGGTGAGTGCCCCCGCTATTTCAATAAGGGCAACCGACCGGAAATGCAGTTCTTTCTTGAGCAGGTACAGGTACGTCTGCCCAAAAAAGATAATCACGAAGTAATAGGAGGAGATGTGCAGAATATGCTCGATCCGGGGTTCGTGGTAGTAGGCCACCACCAGTGGAATACCCAACCGAATGAGCAGGAAGGCACTCAAACCCAGGAGTATGGTCAAATAATACAGCGTCGAGAGCACTTTCCGGTCACTCTCCTGCTTGTAAACAATGGAGTTGGAAAAGCCGACCTCGCTGATGATGTGAAAAAAGTTGATGATCAGTGTGCTGATGCTCACCAACCCAAAGGCAGCCGGTTCCAGCAGCTTGGCCAAAATAGAAATCTGAACAAATTGCAGTACCGTGGAGATGACCGTAGCAATAGTAATCCATTTTCCGCCGTCAAGTGCCTTCTGTTTATCACTCATGAAATTACGTACATTTTTCCATCTGTGTTGCCTGAGCGCCCTGCTTTACCCTCACTCAGCCGGAAAGACCGGAACCGGCTCATACGTTCGTAGGCAGGGTTTTTCGACCGTTGAGCAATGTCTCGGACCGTTTTAACCGGTAAGCCACGTCCTGCTGACTGAATGCTTCCAGATAGCCGTCCTCGACCCGGTTCAGCACCGTTAGTATCGGGTGCGTAGCAATGCGGATGTACATACCCAGCAGTTGCTTTTCGGTCCGCGCCCAGGAGCTGTTGGCATCCACCACCAACACGGATACGTAACTGTTATCGACTAAATAAACCGGGATGGCGCTGCTCACTAAGGCGGGTAGTTCCAGAATTATTTTGTCATAATGCGACGGCACGAAGCTTTCGCCATCGGAGAGCAGATTCTCGAAGCGCAGTACATTCATAAAATCGGGCCGGACGGTGTAAGGCAGAAACGTAATACCGCCCTGCTCGACACTCACCGCAGCGTCGGCATTGCGCGGGTAAAAGTAAGCAACCTGCTGCCCGGCATCAGCATACAACCGGGCCAGTCCATTCGACGTCCAGGTTTTGCCCTGTTTAGGGCGCACGCTGAAAATGGTGATAACCGGCGGATGCGGTTTACCCGTTTGCTGGACAATTTCGATGTTGATGGCGTTGCAAAGCTGCTCGAACATGTTCATGGCCGCCCGGCCAACCTTCGTGCCCATCGCCGATTTGCGAACGGTGGGAAACATAGCGGCTACGGGCTTACCGATAACGAGTTCGGCCTTCTCCGGCGAACTGACCCGCTGGTCCAGCCAGAAACGGATCGCCACCAGAAACAGCGTCAGAAACAAACCGGCCCCAATGCTGGCCGCAATCAGCAGCCAACGCTTGGAGGGCTGGGGTGCCAGCGGAAAATTGGGTTTGTCCAGCGTGGTTAAACCGGCGTTAACGGTCAGGTCGCCCTGTTGGGTACGGGCCTGATTCAGGTTTTCGGTCGACGCTAAATCCTCTTTCTCAGCTACGGTCAACTCCCGGTCCAACTGGCGCAGTTTGGCCCCCAATGGCGAGAACTGAGCCGTTTTGGCTTCGTTGGCATTCAGGCGGGCTGCGTACAGTTTCAGGCGGGCCGACGATTCTTCGTATTCCGTCACCTTCGTCAGCCACTCCGTCACCAATGTCTGCTGCGGAACGGTCTCCGACGCGCCGGAAGCCGCGTAAAACTTCGTGGCAACGGTTTTCAGTTCGTCGGCAATACGGTCGGCTTTGGCCTGCAACTGCGCAATCGACGCAGCGTCGCGTCCGTAGGCGCGCGCGTTTACCAATTGATTCTGGGCGGCTGTCAGTTCATCCTGCTTCGCTTTCAGGACGTCGCCGGTATTAATTTGCGTACCGCGCTGTCCCATGCGTTGTTTCAATGACTCCATGGAGGCTTTAGCGGCCTGGTTGCGCATCATCTCCTGGTTGTATTCGGCAATGGTGGTTTCGCGGGTATCGGCAATGTTTTTCGCGTCATCGTCAAAGTTCAGCACTTTATTCTGGACGGCAAACGCCTGCCGCTTGCGTTCGGCTTCGGCCAGCCGCTGCTTCGTCTGCTCCGATTTATCGTCGTAGTAGCCGATTACCGAACTGGTTTCGGTTGTTTTCAGGCTCTTGTAACGTTTGTTCAGGACGGCAATGGCGTATTCGAGCGTTTTCTGGGCAACGGCCGGGTCGTTGGTTTCGTACTCCAGTTCCAGCATGTCGTTCGTACTCTTTCGGTTTGATTTCAGTTTTTTGCTGAGCAAGGCCGTCGAGTAATACGAGGCTGGCTGGAGAAACAACGCTTTAACGGGGTTATTGTCCCTGCGCTGCGAAAGGCTGTCGACCAAGGCCTGAATCTGTTCGGGCGTGTGGCCGCTAACCAGGTTCATCCGCAGGTCGGCGGGCAGGTCTTTCTGCAACTTGTCAAACCCTTCCTGACCCAGAACCATAGGGTCAGGATTGGCCAGCAACAGGTGTTCGGTCAGCAGATCTACGCCGATCTGCCGCTGGGTTTCGGTCGAGTTCAGCGTAGTCAGCAGGTTATCGAACGCAATAGCCGACCGGTCGCCCTGGTTGTTGGGCAGCATCGATTGCAGCGAGTAACCCGAAGCTAAGCCGGTGTAGAGCATGGCCTGCGATTTATACGCTTTGCTTTCGCCACGGGTCAAATAAAACACAATACCAGCCGCAATGCCCGGAATCAGAATAAACCAGAGCAGGTGCTGTTTGAGCAGACGGAAGATAACATGCGGTCCCATACTGGCTATCGGAGTCTTAGTTGTTGAAGCGGTACGCCCACGATCGCTTCCAGATAATAGGCGTTCTTGATAAAAGCACCCTTGGCTTCTTCGGAAATGGTTTTGGCCTGCGCGTACCGACTGTAGGCATTCGAAAGCTCTTCGGGTTTACGCCCCCCCTGCCGCGAGTCGGCTTCGGCGACCTGATACGCCGTCAGGGCCGTCTGCTCATCCTGAAGCCGGACTTTCAGCACTTGCTGCGCGGTTACCAGGTCCTGATAGACTGTAATCAGTTCGTGTTTTAGCTGAAGCTTTATGGTTTCCTTCTGCATCAGGGCGGCCTGATAGTTAGCCTGCGCCTGTTTGATTTGCTGCGGCCGACCAAACAGATCGAACAGACTCACCTGTAAGTTTACCCCTGCCCGGTAGCCGTTTGTGATTTGTCCGAGTGTCCCTTTTATTTCGCCGGTAGACAGAATCGCCTGATTACCCGTCGAATAGTTAGCAAAGCCGGTCGCCCGGTTCAGAATCTCTAATCTCGACAGCTTCTCCGCGGAACTCAGCGAAACCGCCACTTCATTCTGATACTTCACCACCGGCGAACGCGAGACGGCCAGTTCAAAAATATCGTCGAAGGCCATGAGTTGCACCGCCACATCTTTGGTCAGGTCCAACTGAAAGGTATCCCCCGGCAGCACTTTAGGCTTCGGAATCACAGACCGTACCCCCGTAAACTGGCCGTAGCCGACGGTCGACAACAGTAACCCGCTCACCACTACCATCACCAACGCCCCTATCCGGCCGGTGGATTTAGTCAATAATTGTCTTTTCATACAAAAATCATACGTTGTCAACAGATCACATGGATTGCGTTCGCCCGACCAATCAGGCCCGTTCAGGCAGCCCGTGCCGCTTTTTCCCAGACTCCCGACAAACCACCGTTCCAGAAGCGAACCAACCCCAACAGCACACACCAATTCATAAATACAAAATAAAACGGTACAAACGTAACTTTCCAGCGTGTTTGACGGCTTTCTAACCGGTACCCAACGTACGCCATCGCGTAAAAAACAACCTGAGCGGCCATCATTCCCCACCAGAAAACGGTAACGGTCCGGCTCGTTCCGGCAGCGGGCAGTCCCAGCAAAATCACAACATTCAGCAGCAGGAGCAACGGCAAACAAAGGGGCGTTACGGCCCAGCGCAGTACCCGATGCGAAATATACTGAAAACTAAGCCAGCCATATTTAAGGAAATTCAGCAACGGCAATAAACGACTCATGGACTGAAATCCCCCGGCGGCAATCCGCACTTTGCGTTTCATCTCTTCACCCACCGAAAACGACGGACGTTCCAGGGCGTAGGCATCCGGTTCGTACTCGACACGGTAGCCCCGGGCCGCAATCCGCAGCGAAATCATAAAATCGTCCAGCAGTGTATCGGCTTCTACGGGTTCGAATAGTGCGGTCCGAATGGCGAACAGTTCGCCGGCCGCTCCAACGATGGTGTATAATTCGGCGTCGAGTTTTTTAAGGAACGACTCATACCGCCAGTACAGGCCTTCTCCGCTGCCCGTAGCGGCTTCGGTGGTTAAGGTACTGATCCGCTTTTCGCCGGTAACCGCCCCAACGTTCGGGAAATCGAACCGGCGCGTGAGCCGGCTCACAGCCTGGGGATTCAGTTCGGTATTGGCATCCGTAAAAATGGCAATCGGCGTGTGTACCTGCTTCATGGCATTGTTCATGGCCTCGACCTTACCCAGCCGCCGGTTTCCCGAAATAACCGTCAGGTTCGGGATCTCGGCTTTCTTCGCTTCCAGATACGCCTGCGACGCATCCGTTGACCCTTCGACCACAAACAGCAGATGCAGCCACTCCGCCGGATAATCCTGGGCGAGGCAGTTCTGTAGTTTCTGCGGCAGGTAATCCATTTCGTTGTAGGCCGGCACAATCAGCGTCACCGCCACCGGACTGCCCGCTGGCGCGGCTGTACGCTGCCCGATGCCCAACCGGCGACGGACGCGTACGAGCAGCCAGATGACGATGCCGTAGCCGAGGTAGGTATAGAAAACCAACAGGATCAACAGGAAAAAGAGGACGCCAACCGGCGAAAGCAAAACTACCGTCATAAAGCTTATTCCGTTACTCAGACTGGAGATACACTTGATGATGTCAAATTCCATACCATACCGTTCGCAAATGCTCTGGCGTGCGCAAACCGACCCGTCAACAGGTAGCCTATCAGGTGTTTAGGCGCGACGAATACCGCAAAAAAGGCGAAGAAAACAAGCCGCTGAACGGGGTTGGTATGCCGTCGCATGTACAGAATGCGGTTGCGGGTGAGGTAATATGTTTTCAGGGGATTGAACAACCCGACAGATACTGATTCCTTGTGTAGAATCGTCGCAGTCGGCTGATAATGAATCAGATAACCAGCGTCCTTAATACGCTGCGACCAGTCTAACTCCTCATAATACAGAAAAAAACGTTCGGCAAACCGGCCCACGTTCTCTGCCACCGACCGCCGGACCAGCATGGCGCACCCGTGGGCGAAGTGCGTGGTACCGGCCGTATCGAATGTTTTGTTATCGATTTGTTTGTAGCCAATCGGCACGGCTGTTCCCGTAAACATATTCATTGGGCTATAACCGGCGTACTGAACGACCGCCGGATCATCGAAGTACCGGATTTTAGGGCAGGTAACGCCAATTTGATCGTTCCCGTAAAAAGGCAGCAGTAATTCGTCCAGCAGCGTGGGGTTTAGTTCGGTATCGTTGTTGACGATAAAAAACAACTCTCCTTTGGCCGCTTTCATACCCAGGTTATTGCCACCGGCAAAGCCCAGATTTTCGGCACTGCGGATTACCTGCACGGTCGGGTATTGGCTCAGATCAATACTGGCAGCTAAGGCCGGTTCGGAGGCATTGTCAACCACAATCAGTTCATAGTTGGTGTAGTTCAGCCGCGTACAGGAATCCAGAAACTGCCGCGTGGTCTCGGCCTGATTGTAGTTGATGGTAATAATCGAGATGAGGGGGGTATCCGCTAAACGTTCTCTTTCTGCCACAAGCTGAAGATAGTTTTGTAGATGATCACCATATCGTTCCGAAACGAGAACGTTTCGGCATATTCGATATCCAGGTTAATGCGCTCCTGCTCATTCATAAACTGCTCCCCCTGTCCCCGCTTCTGCACCTGCCACAACCCCGTCAGACCAGCCGGTCCGGCAAATCGTTTAACGGAGTAATTGTTGGTTAGTTTTTCGGCTTCGTACAGGGGAAGCGGCCGGTTGCCAACCAGCGACATATCGCCAAGCAGAATATTAAGTAACTGAGGCAATTCGTCAATGCTGCTATTGCGCAGAAACCGGCCCAGCCGGGTGATGCGCGGGTCATCGCGAAACTTCAGGAATGTAGCGGCACCCTCGGTCGTCAGCAGATACTGTCGTTCGCACACGTAGCGGTCCTGATCGAACAGCAATCGCTGGCAGGAAGTCTCCTGTTGCCGGCATGTTTCGCAAAGATGCCCATCGGCAAGCTGGGCGACAGGCTCGGAAGAAGACGCGGTTGAGTCGGTGTAGATGCTTTGCGAAGCCATTGTCTTCAACAGTTTATCAGCCTGTGTCGACATGGTCCGAAACTTATACATGTTGAAGATCCGATAATTGGCACCTACCCGTTTGGATCGGTAAAATACCGGGCCTTTGGAGTCTAATTTAATCAGCAGGGCAACAATCAGAAACAGGGGACTGAGCAGAATACAAGCTGTCAGCGATACCAGCATGTCGATACTGCGCTTCCACCAGGGCAGTTTGAAACGGAAAGTGTCGTTATTGGTACCAACACGATCTTTTTGCTTGGAAATACGGTGCATTACGACGGTAAAAAGTACAGTTATTTCAAACTGGCACGGTAAGTCTCAGGTGGCAACGGCAGCATCCGCCCGTCGGCCCGGCCGATGAACTACGCTATACTCAAACGGTATGCCGGGAAGCCGCAACGAATGCCGGACTAACGATGAACAGATGGGTGACTAAGCCACGTACTCTGCTTTGTTGATGAAAAGTAAAAACGAGCAAAAATCAGTCCAATATTTTGGAGGTTCCACCGTCAGGAAAATTCTATAGCCTATGGAGAAGCTATCAGCGGGGGTGTAGTTTGGGTGGGGGCATACAGCGCTGGTATCTGTTCAGAAGCAGGGCGCTGATGGGAGAGCATTTAATGTTACTGATTGGAGTTCAACGAACGCATCTGTTTTTCACGGGTGACCGGAACAGGCAGTACTGTGGCTTCATACGCTTCGGGTTGGACCGTTGCACGGCGGGCTACCGAATTCAATTTTGCTTTAACTTCCAGCGGGTTAAACGGCTTGGGCATGTAGCTGTCGGCACCGGCTTCGATGCACGCAATCCGGGTTTCACTATCGACTGCTTCGGACAGAACAACTATGGGGATTTGACTGATTTCCTTACTCATCCGAATGAGTTTAATCAATTCCAGACCATCGAAGAAGCTGAGATTCAACTCAGTAATCACAAAATCGAAATGGGCACCCTGAATCAGCAGGCGAACGGCTTCTTTGCCGGTCATAGCAACAGTGATATCAAAATCGGCCCGCAACGTCTGGCCCAATACAGAAACAATGTGAGGGTTTTCCTCAACTATCAGCAGACGATGTAAAGTCTTTCTCATGCGCGTCAATTAATAACGTTTCGTGTTGATGTGGTGTAGAAGCTGAAAACTCCCTACAAATAAGATCGGTACTCTCCCCAACTTTATTGTCATCCTGCGCTGAGTTACCAGCTTTGATAAAAAAAAGTTAAAAAAGTGATTATTAATAAATCGGCTTTTACGGCACGAAAATTGACAACGTCTCTTCGGGGCCACCCGATTAATAGCTTGCCTCTCGTTAATCCTACTACAGCGTTTTCATAGACTTAGAATTGAATTTCGCCGGTTGGTCACTCGTAAACGGCTGCTTTGGCCTGAAAACTGCTATACCTACGGGTAGGTGACGGCCGATCCGTCTCCCTTTATTCCCATCAGATTGCCACCCCTTGTTAGTACGATTAGACGTTGAATCTGTACTATTGACAGAGTTAAGTCTACATTTTACGGCTAAAATCTACTTTGACTATATAGATAACTATTTTAAACCGTGTGCTCCGGGTGGTTCACGAGTCGTTTCCGAAGAAAAAAAACTTTTTTAAATTTGATTGACCGGGCAGCGAAACAACGAGAGTGCTTTTGGATTTTCACTACATTATTCCGAAAAAGTCTTATCGTTAACAGGCAACCAGCCAATTAAAGACTGCGAGCCAAAACGGTGCACACATTACGGAAAAGCTGACCCGATCACACGATCGGAGACAAGTAATAAAAGTCGGTTCAACGGTTGGCCTCACTCGTCGGGTAATATAAAGGTAAATTAGTATTAGTACGTAAACGAGACAACGAATAATTATAAAACGCCTGAACGGTTACCAGTTTATTTACAGTTGATATTACAAAAACAAAAAACGAATGACAAATTTTACGTTTTCTAACAACTTAATTAAATTTAAAGGGTATTTATCCTAATAAATATTTTTTAAATTAAAAAGATAACAATATAAATAAACTCGTAATTGTATTATGCACTACAGTTTTTACTAATTACACGATGTTGGTTGCAATCTCGTTTATCCGTGCGTGTTCATTTGCCGTGGCGACTACCAAAACAGATGCCCTGGTTTACCTACTCCGATCGGGGCAGGCTCGCCAGGGAACCGATTAATGACAGACTAATCGGCGGCTTTGCAGGCAAAGATCATCCACGAATAAATCGCCGGCCACTACCATGACCGTCAATGTCTTTTACCGTCATAGTACTGTTCATCAATGGTCATTACCAGTATTACCACAATAGGTTGACTATGTGCGAATTACCAAAGAAACTGAATTTTATACTGATCGCTCAGCAGTCGTGGGAGGAGAAAAACACAGGAAGTAATATATGGGACATGGCTCAGGCACTGGCCAAACACCACCACGTTTTATTAGTCAACCCGGCATTAGACTGGTCCGCCCAGTTTGGCGAAGGCGTTAAACGGCAACAGGCAAGGCAGGCCTTTATTGACCAGCACGGCGGAAAGCATCTGGTTGAGTTACAGGCGAACTTCTGGCTGCTCAACCCCCGTCAACCATTAGGTTCGTTTAACTGGCTGCCGGATTCAGCCCTGTACGACTGGTTAAATCAGCGCAACGGCAAACGGTTGGTGAGCGACATTCAATCGGCCCTTGATCAGCTCGGCTGGCCGGAGTATATCCTCATCAACGACAACGATATGCTCCGGGGATTTTACCTGAAAGAGTTGTTGAAACCAGCTCTCTACGTGTATTACCTCCGCGATAACCTGATGGCCATTGATTACTGGCACCGGCACGGCGGTCGGCTCGAACCGTTGCTGATGGGCAAAGTCGATCTGGTGGCCAGTAACTCGACGTATTTAGCCACTCAGGCGGCCCGCTATAACCCCCATTCCGTTTACATTGGTCAGGGGTGCGATTTGACCCTGTTTAATGCGGACACAGTGCCCCCTGAACCCGACGATATGGCCCGGATACCGCGCCCGCGAATCGGGTACGCGGGTGCGCTGACGACACTCCGGCTGGATGCGGCCCTGATCGAAACCATAGCCCTCAAACGCCCCGACTGGCAGATTGTGCTGATGGGGTCAGTAGACGAATCGTTTCCGGAGGTCCGGCTTCAGGCGCTGGCGAACATCACGTTTTTGCCCGCTAAACCGATGTCGCAGGTACCGATGTATCTGGCTAATATGGACGTGCTGATCAATCCGCAAATACTGAACGAAGTGACTATCGGCAACTATCCGCGCAAAATTGATGAGTATTTAGCGATGGGTAAACCCGTGGTAGCCGTTAAAACCGATGCCATGTCCCTCTTCGATACGCACGTTTTCCTGGCCGAAACAGCCGATGAATTCATTACCGGTATCGAAAATGCGCTCGCCGGCCAGGAACGTTCGTCGGCAGCAGCGCGAACGGCGTTTGCCCTTAGTCATACCTGGGAACAGTCGGTTGGGCTGTTGACCGATCGGATCAATGCCCTGCTGAACTCACCTGTCACACAAAAATTAAGCGAATCCGAAAATGGGTTTTAAACAATACATCGACGAACGGCCGGCTGTGAAGCAGTTTGTGCATTGGCTGCTCATTCCCAACAAGCAGGCAGTGCCCCGCCGGTGGGTGAGCTGGTTCGTCAATCCGTTTGTACACCGGCGGCACCGGGAATCGACAGTTCGGTCGACGGCCCGGATGGATGTATTGCCCTTCCGTCAGTTTACGCTCGGTGCGGGCAGTAAAATCGAGGATTTCTGCGTAATTAACAACGGCGTGGGTGATGTCCTTATCGGCAGCAATACGCTGGTTGGCGTATCGTCAGTACTGATTGGTCCCGTTACGCTCGGCTCTAACATTATTCTGGCGCAGCACGTCGTTTTGTCGGGGCTGAACCACGGGTACCAGGAAATTGACACGCCGATCCGGTACCAGCCGGTAACGACGCATCCGATTGTGGTAGGCGATGACTGCTGGATTGGGGCAAACAGCGTCATTACGGCCGGGGTCACCATCGGGCGGCATTCGGTGGTGGCAGGGGGCAGTGTTGTTACGCGTGATGTGCCGCCCTACTCGGTTGTTGGGGGTAATCCGGCGCGAATTTTGAAACAATACGACGCCGACAGCGGGCAGTGGCTGAAACCGGCCGCAATACCCGTCGCCGAACGCGTTTGACCCGTTGCCGACAAACCATTGCCGGTAAGACTTGTTTTTTGCGATCCGGCACTATTCAACTGGGTTATCAGCAACCGACCCGCGAATATGAGCATCAATCTCATCCAGCACCCGGGCGTCTATGGCCGCATCGAATTTCCGGGCAATCAGTTTATCTGATTGCAGCAGCGAATTTAAATCGGATAGCCGCAGCGTTTTGGGTCGGGCATTGCCTTCAGACCAGTCGATATACCGGAGATTATCGTTCACCAGTTGTTCACGGAAAGGCGAGTTCATCAGCAGGGTGGGAATCAGGAACTCATCGGCAGCCCAGGTAAGTTTTAAAAAGCGATCTAATTGGGGATTGGCTTTCATAAAATCAACCACATACTGCGCGCAGGCCACATCCATCGTCCACCACATGGCCACGTTGCTGCCATATAAGGGTACAGGCAGCGGAAACGTCCGGGCGGGCATTATCCAGTTTAATCCCCACTGTATCAGGAAGCGTCCTCTGAACGCATAATCGTTGAAGTGATAGTCGGTTATCCGCCCCGTAGTTTCTTTCCACCAAACCGCTCCGTCGGGCAGCGAGCTGGAAAGAAAACTGCACCCTTCGTGTGCTCTCAGATAAGCATACAGGTGTTGCGCCGACTTAATGGGATAATCCTGAGCACTCATCAGGTTGATGAAGCGGTAAGTGACCCCACTGTTCAGGATCTCGTCCATCGAACGGAGAATGGCCCTGACGATGCTGTACCCGCCCCAGGTTATGTTGACTCTATTCCTGATAAAACGAACCCGGCCCAGTCCGGTGAGGAACCGAAACCCTGCGATATCGGCCTTTTGATCCAGATGAATATAAAAATCGAAAGCTTCATGCTGCATGGCTCCGATCAGTCGGCCGGTCTGAGCAGGATCGGTATGGGCTAAGATTAAATGGGCAACCCGCATACATTCCAGAATCAGATGGTTTGACCTAACCGGTAATCAGCCGCCGAATGCAGCGTTCGTTTTAACAGCTTTCGACGGCGATTCAGCGGGTACGGCCCACCGATTAGCCGTCGTAAAGAGGAATATGCTAATAAACATCATCGTACTGGTCGGAAACTGCCCCATAATGGTGTTGGAATAAGCCATTAGAATAACCCCCACAAATTGAGACAGCAGGGCAATCAACAGCACCTGGAGCCGTTTGTCTTTCACCTGCCAGACATTGTACACGCCCAGGCCAACAAGAGCCAGCAATATACTGACGTAAAGGGCTACACCCACAATTCCCGTTTCGATCCAGACGATCACGTAGGCCGAGTCGGGCTGTACAATAGCCGCCCAGTGGTTGGGGTTATAGGTAGCCCCGGAAATAGACGACGTGCCCAGCCCCACCCCGAACGGCAACGGCTCCAGATAGGCCTTCAACAGTTTTTGATTTTCCAGCCGCAGCATAAATGACGGGTCTTTAGTCGGGTGCAGGGCCGTACGAATGCGGTAGATCTGGTAGTTCCCGTTGCCGATATTGGTGAACAACAGGAAAGCCAGCAGCAATCCGCCCAGACAACCGCCAACCAGGATTCGGGTCAGGTCCCGTTTGAGCAGCAGGTAGAATGGAAATCCGCCGAACAAAACAAACAGGGCGGAGCGAGTACCGGTAACGGCAAATCCCCAGAAGAAAATCCCCGTCAGGGCCAGAAAAATCAGTCGGTTGTACCAGCGGGTAGATTCGATACACAGAATCAGGCACACCAGCGTAACACCGGCCATCTCGACGCCAAATTGAGCAGCATCCGAGTAAAAAGAGAAACTCCGCAGTTGACCAAACAGAAGGTGCGTTTTTGCCCCAAAATTAATGAGCCAGGTCATTTCACTTTCTGTCAGGCCGATATACTGCTGCTTAAACCCCCAGGCAGCAGCCGCCAGCGACCAGATAAACCAACTGACCAGCAATACCTTGATGTCGCGCCGGGTAATGGGGATGACCGATACGATGATACCCGCGCACAGCCACTGAAACGACAGGGTACGGAACCGAAGCAGCCACGAGGCCCGGTCCGGCGTTTCGGGATTGAAATACTCGAGGCACGTAAACGCCACCCAGATAAGCACCAGACAAAAAGCGGGGTTTTTGAGCCGGTGCCATTCCATCTGCCGTCCGTTCAGAAAAACCCCGAGCAGGATCATTACCTGAATGGCCTCGATCACGGTACCGATTGGAATGGGGAGTTCAACGGTCGTAAAGTGTGTGACAATAGGGATCAGATAACTCAGTTGCACGTACAGGAACAGGCCAAACTTAGGACTGACCATCACGGCCAGTAAAATAGTGATCAGCAGCGGCACCAGAACAACCAGAACCGCACCGGCAATGCCCCAGACGCCAACCAGATAGCCCGCCACCACCGCCGTGAGCAGGGCTATGGTACCGAAGAGCCAGTAACGCCGTTCGAAATAATCGGTAAAGCCGATGGCTTGATTAAACATATTGGTCTCCAAAAATAGCCGTCGATTGTAAAGATTCGCTGAACGTATTGATTATCGTAACAGTAAAACCCGGCCTTCTCTGCGAAATCGCCGTACCGGGTTCGTACGGGCAAACTGATACCGGACGACCCAGGTATAGGCCCCTTCGGAGCAGGGCTGGGCAATATACGTGCCATCCCAGGACGCGTTGATTTCGCGGCTAACGAAGACAACGCTGCCCCACCGGTTATAAACCGTCATTTCGTACTGATCCATCCCTACATTTCCGTAAGTACCCGAATCGTCGTAATAGGCCCGGAAGGTGTCGTTGACTCCGTCGGCGTTGGGCGTAAACGAATCAGGCACGTAAAGGGGCGGATACCCGCAGGCGCGGCCGGTCAGGGTAGTTATTGTCAGCGCGTTGGATACCGTACTACAGGCGGTATCCCAGGGAGCCGAGCCACTGGAAACGGGTGCGCCCAGCAACCGGTAGTATAGCTTTCCTCCGGCGGGTGCCTGCGCCGTGTACAGGGGGTCGGTACCATTAGGAATGGGTTGCCACGATACACTGTCGGTGCTTGCCTGCCACTGATAAGCCGGGGTAGCGTAGTTGGTGCCCGAGGCCAGCTGCATCAGAGCGGTCCCCCCTTCGCAAAGGGCAAGTGTGGTAGCGGTCGCATCCTGAAAATTAATCCGCAACGCAGGACGGCAGGGACGAAGCTGAATATCGTCGAGGGCCAGGTCGTTCCCACAGCCGCCGGGGCCATTATTGACCACTTTTACAACCACCGAGTTTTGACCGGGCGGCAGGGTAAATACCGTAGCGTACCGAAGCCAGACAGGCATACTGGTTCGGGGAACCCGATCCGTGTTGATGGTTTGCAGCACCCGGCCATCAGGCGTTTCGATCCGCAGGGTCACGTCGGGGTCGAGCGGAACGGGCGATTTCAGGTAGCAACCGTTGGTAGGCAGGTTATTCATCAGGTTAATAACCCAGATGGATAATTCGTAGGTAGTACCGTAGCAGAGGCCTGCAATCGGTTCTTTATAAAACTCCCCGGCCCCCTGCGCTGCATTGACGATCAGCATATTGCCGTCTGCATCGCCGGGTGTATGGTCTTCGGGTACGCTGTGCCAGGTGCCGCCGTAACAGTCCGTACTGCGGGCAATCAGGTACTCACCGTCCTGCGGGCACTGCTCCACATTCTGGTACGTCGTCTGGCCGGGTTTGAGCCGGTATGATCCATTACTGCCGAAGGTCTGATTGATAACGGCACCGCCCAGAACACCCGTACAGGCCTGCGAAAATCCGGGTGCGACCTGCCCGCCACCGGTTAGCCCGATCAGTAGCAACAGCAGCCTGCCCGGCAGTTTTGCGCTTCGCCTGTAAGCATGTGTCATGGTTGTACGTATCAGTCCCGGCAAAGATAAAGGCGTATACAGTACGCACAACGACGAATAGTACCCAACCAAACGATTAACCGGTCGCCGGCGGGAGCAAGCATATAAAATCCACAGAATTGCTCAGGAAAGATAATCTATTTGCGGTGAGGATGCCTGTTAACTTTCACGACCAGAATTAGTCACGCTGCGGGTGGGGTATACTTTCCAGGCCGCTTTGCCTACCTTTGGGTATGAAATGGTTTTTTGTGTTCCTGGTCGGCCTGTCTTTCTGGGGCGGCAGTTGCCACCGAAAGTACAATAATCCGCCCGATGCCCAACTGTTCGACACGGTACATTTTGCCCTGCCAACGCCCGCTGGCGTGTTGAAAAGTCCGTTGCTGGCCGAAGTTTCGGGCTTAGCCGCCAGCCGCCAAAATCCGGGATACCTTTGGGCCGAGGAAGATTCCGGCAACCCCAATCAGATTCAACTCATCAGTCCGCAGGGTACCATTGCCGGTCAGTTTACCCTGCCCACGCTAACCAATAACGACTGGGAAGACATTGCCGTTGGGCCGGGGCCTGTTGCCGACAGATCCTACGTGTACTTAGCCGATGTGGGGGATAACATGTCTTTTAACTCCGAGAAGCGGGTATACCGATTTTCAGAGCCGACGCTGACCAACAAAAAACTACCCGTCTACGAGACCATTGGCAGCGTAGAAACCCTGGTACTGACGATGCCCGACGGGCCGAAAAACGCCGAAGCCATCCTGTTCGATCCGGTTACGAAGGATATTTACGTACTGACGAAGGAAAGTGAATGCCGGGTGTACCGGGCCGCCTACCCACAGTCGCTGGCGCAACCCACGCGGGTGCAGCCGGTGATTACGCTGCCGATCAGCAATGTTACGTCGGCGAGTATATCGCCGGATGGACTGGAGATTCTGATCCGCAGCTACGAGCAGTTGTGTTATTACCAACGGCGACCGGGCGAGTCAGTGGGCGACGCCCTGAAACGGAAACCACGAAACCTGCCGCTGGCTTTTGAGCCGCAGGGCGAGGCCGTAGCCTGGGCATTGAATGGTTCGGGATATTACACGTCTACCGAACGAAATAAGTACTCCCCGCAACAGTTTATTTACTTTTACCGGCGCCGGGTCCGATAGCGGTAGCAGTGATTTTTTGGTGAGCAAACCAGATTATGGCCGACGACTGGCGGGTTTGTGCCACATAATGGCCGACGTTTCAGGAGAAAGCGAGTACGTCCGCCGGTCAATTAAGTTGCTCGTTGTACACCCGCCGAACCTTATCGCGGCTGCGTTTCAGGCGCATCTTCACGGCACTGTCCTTCAGATTCATCTGGCTAGCAATTTCTTTGATGTCCATGCCGTCTTCGTACTTGAGCCGCAACATCCGGCCTTCTTCGGGCGAGAGTGTACCAAGTGCTCTGGCCAATTGGTCCAGTTGAGCTTCAACGTTTTCGTAGTCGGCGGAGTCGGTGAAATGATATTCCTGATCGGTATCGAGCGAGGTGGTCGTCTTGTTCTTGGCCCGGCGCAACTGGTCCATGCAATAGTTATAGGAAATAGAATACAGCCAGGTCGAGAACGACGAGTTCCCCTTGAATTTACCGATGTGACCGTACACCCGCATGAAAATATCCTGCGTAAAGTCTTCGGCTTTGGCAGCATCTTTGGTAAGCGATAAACACCGGCGATACACCTTGCTGACGTATCGGTTATAGAGCGTTTCGAAGTAGGCGTTCTGATTGGTGTACAGATATTGACCGATCAGTTCCTCGTCGTTGAACTGGTTGTGCTGGGGCCGTTTGGCGGGTTTGGTGTGAGAAGCAACAAGTCCGATTTCCATAACTTTAACCTTTTTCGCGGTGCGTTTAAATTCTATGTACCAAAGGTGCTCATTGGCTCCAAGAAATAGGAATGGATTTCGATGAACTGCTTGATTTCTTCGTTTTTTGGTAAGTTGGTCTTCCGGATGACTACAAAAAGTAACAATAATAGAAGAACGGTTCCCTATAGTAACCAATCTTGTTCACAATAAATTATAAGATGCTCTCTATTAATTCGATAAATACAAATAGCATTACTTTAGATTTACACGACCCCTTACCAGCATGCGGCCTTCAGCAAGGTACCCCGCCGTTACCCGTCCAGAAAAATGCCCCTATCCATCCACTGCCCATGATGCTACGTTACCGGTTCTTCCTGCTGACTACCCTGTTATTACTCGCCGGTTATCGTACATCGGCGCAAACAACCAAACGCCCCCGCGACTACGGCATCCGGTTTGGTGTGTTGCCCACCGGCCTGCTCAACGCCATCACCGACGTGCCGGGTGTGCGGGTGGGGCAGGTGACCCTTCAGGAAAGTCAGAGCATCCGCACCGGTGTTACGGCTATTTTACCCCACGACGGCAACCTGTTTCAGCAGAAAAGTCCGGCGGCCATTTTTGTCGGCAATGGCTACGGAAAGCTAACCGGCATCAGTCAGGTAGATGAGTTGGGAACCCTCGAAACACCCATCGTACTGACCAATACCCTGAGCGTTCCTACAGCTGCTGATGCGGTAATCGATTACACCCTGATGCAGCCCGGTAACGGCAATGTACGCTCCGTAAACCCGGTAGTAGGCGAAACCAACGACGGATACCTCAACGACATTCGGGGACGGTACATCACCCGAAAACATGTAATGGAAGCCATTACTCAGGCGAAAACAGGGGTTGTGACCGAGGGTAATGTCGGGGCAGGAACGGGAACGGTATGCTTCGGCTTTAAGGGTGGCATTGGTACGGCGTCGCGGCAGCTACCGGCCTCGCTGGACGGCTATACGGTTGGCGTATTGGTGCAAACCAATTTTGGCGGGGTCCTGCAAATTGCCGGGGTGCCGGTTGGCGTAGCCCTGAACCGCTATGCATACAAGGAAAAACTGGATGGGTCGTGCATGATGGTGGTGATCACGGATGCCCCGCTGGATGCCCGCAACCTCAAACGTTTAGCCGAACGGGCATTTATGGGTATGGCCCGGACGGGCGGCATCGCATCCAATGGCAGCGGAGATTACGTGATTGCCGTATCAACCGCGTATCGCATTCCGCACGAATCAGCCAGTTCGCTCGATCAGGTGAAACTGATGCGCAACGACAGCGTATCGCCGTTGTTTATGGCCGCCATCGAAGCCACTGAAGAAGCGATTATCAACTCGCTGTTTGCCGCCCAAACCGTTGTCGGCGATCAGGGCCACCGCGCCGAGCAGCTACCGGTCGATCAGGTGATAAAGCTGTTAAAGAAAGCCCGGCTGGTGAAGTAAACCTCCCTGAATGGCTAAACCAGTTGACCATCAATGGCTGCAAGTAGTAGCCGTTACGGATGATAACCTGAGCCGGTTGCTGTTACAGCAGATTTTTGAGCGAAAGTGGCCCTACCATCCATTGTACGTTCTGACGCAGGGAGAAAACATTAACCCCTTACTGGAGCAGTTGCCCGAGGCCCAACTACCCGTTCTGATCGTGCTGGATGCCCGTACGGCCACACCGGAATGGCTGCGTACGCTGGAACGGCTGAAGGAGCACCCGCAGTTGCGCCACATTCCTGTCGTGTTGCTGGTATCGGCTACGGGCAGTGTAGTAAACGGGTATCAGCGCCGGGCCAACTCGGTAATCGGTTTGCCGGACGACCGCGCTGCCTTCAGCGAGGCAATCGAACGCACTGGTCAGTTCTGGCGGCAAACAGCCGTGCTGTCAGCACTGGCTAACAGCGATCTCACCGGCCAACACGGCTAAGTGTATACGTTCATGATCGACGGGTGATTTTGTCAGAACGACAACTGCATCGGCGGCAGGGTAACGGTTTCCCACCAGTAGGTACGTAATTGCTGAAAATAGTCCAGCCAGGCCAAAAATTCGATGGGCTTAACGAGGTACGACGACACGCCCCGCTGATAGGCTTCGTTTATGTCGGTTGGCGCATTGGAATGACTGAGCAGCACCACAGGCACCTGATTGCAGGGCGGTGACATACTTCTGATCTGCTGAAGAAACTGCCAGGCATCTTCGCGTTGTGGCACGTATAAATCCAACAGAATCAGTTTAGGCATCTCCCACTCGTTTGTAAGCCAGTTCGTTAACAGTGGCTGCGTTTCGGCCAGTGTGGCAGCCCGAATGGCCGTTACTTCGGGCAGGCACTGCTGCATGGCCCGATTGATCAGGAACCAATGGTCGTCGTTGTCTTCGATAATCAGTACTTTGGCACGTTTAAAATTGGTCTTTACGGCCTGGCGGTCTCCTGATTCTGTCATGAGCGTACGTATGAAAGTAACTGTGCGGGCACGGGCAACGGGGCTTAAAGGTATACAAATCGGGTATACTGATAGTATCAACGGTAGAAAGTTTGTGGAATAAATCTTCAACAAATGCCCAGCTATGATCCAGAAAACCAGAATCTTACCCAAACCGCTGCGTCGGCGCACCAGCCACAAAACACGACCTGATCAACGGCTTCTGATGCAGTAACACGGCTGGCGGAAAACACCATTGCCGAAAGCTTTATCGACCGGGCGGCCCGGTATTCTGAGTAATAATTCGGGCCGGGGTCTGTCCGTGTCATCCGGGTATGTCCTGACGCATCAGGAACGAACCGGCAACTAATTTTGAATGCGAAGGAGGGGGACAATCTCCCCTCCCGCAGCACCATTGGGTAACCAGTTAAAAAGAGGAGGATAGTAAGTACTAAATAGCCGGATCAGCTAAATGGTTTCCCCGGCCAATCGCAATAGAATCAACAAGCCGGATTGAAATTATAGTCTAAGCGAACCGGAATAGTGAGGAAACGGACCGGTATGCGGTTACCGGTATCTATTGGTCACCTAACTGTACGGTCACGCCTGTAGCCGGCGATGGATTTCGATGGCTCCCCTCGCCAAAATTGCCATTCTGACCACCCGGCCTTACCTTACCGAAAAGAATTCCCATGCCCTATCAGCACACCGTTCGCCAGCGTACTTACCTGTTCGCCGACCTGAAAACGTTATTAGCCAAGGCCACCCCGTTCCGGTCGGGCGATGCACTGGCAGGGTTAGTGGCGGGTTCGGCCGAAGAGCGGGTGGCCGCCCAGATGGCCCTCGCCGACTTGCCGCTGACCGCCTTTCTGACTGAAGTTGTGGTGCCTTACGAGACCGACGAAGTAACGCGGCTCATTATCGACCGCCACGATGCAGCCGCCTTCGCCCCCATCTGCCACCTGACCGTTGGCGATTTTCGGAATTACCTGCTGTCGCACCAGACCACGACCGAGACGCTACAGCGCATTGCCCCCGGCCTGACGCCCGAAATGGCAGCGGCCGTTACGAAACTCATGCGGGTGCAGGACCTGGTAACGGTGGCGGCCAAATGCGAGGTCGTTACCCGGTTTCGGAACACCATCGGCCTGACGGGCCGACTCTCGACGCGGCTGCAACCCAATCATCCCACCGACGATTTTCGGGGTATTGCCGCCAGCGTAGTCGATGGGTTATTCTACGGATCGGGCGATGCCGTTATTGGGATCAACCCCGCCACCGACCACGTACAAACGGTTATTCGTCTGGTAAACATGCTCGACCAGATTCGGCAGCGGTTCGACATCCCGACGCAATCGTGCATTCTGAGCCATATCACGACCACGATTCAGGCCATCGAGCAGGGTGCCCCCGTCGATCTGGTGTTTCAGTCCGTTGGCGGTACGGAAGGCGTCAATACTTCGTTTGGCGTTAATCTGGGCATTTTACGCGAGGGCTACGAAGCGGCTCAATCGCTGAACCGGGGCACAGTGGGGCAAAACGCGATGTATTTCGAGACGGGGCAGGGCAGTGCGCTTTCGGCCAATGCGCACCACGGCGTCGATCAGCAAACCGTCGAAGCGCGGGCCTACGCCGTGGCACGGGCATTCGACCCGTTGCTGGTCAATTCGGTGGTGGGCTTCATCGGCCCGGAATACCTTTACGACGGCAAACAGATTCTGAGGGCGGGGCTTGAAGACCATTGCTGCGGTAAATTGCTCGGCCTGCCAATGGGCATCGACATTTGCTACACCAACCACGCCGAAGCCGACCAGGACGACATGGACATGCTTTTGACGGTACTCGGCGCGGCTGGGGTTACGTTCATCATGGGTATCCCCGGTGCCGACGATGTGATGTTGCACTACCAAAGCACCAGTTTCCACGACGCCCTTTATATCCGCGACATCCTGAAACGGAGACCCGCCCCGGAATTTGATCGCTGGCTTCAGAAAATGGAATTAATGGATGAGCAGGGAAAATTATTACCCGTCCGGGCAGGGCATCAGTTGATTGGTTTATAGTGGTGGTTTTGAGAAACCACCACGCGGCCGGTATCCAAGTCGGCCCACCTGCTGACGCACCCATGGCAGTTTTGAGAAACCGCCATTACCACAAACCTCAGACTGTTTATTCCGCCCACACTTTTGTACCCTCGGTGCAGTTGCGGCACATTTCGATTTCGGAGCGGGACCGGAGCAGCGTCTGACGGAAGTGGTTGTAGCCCTCGCTTTGCCAAACCCCGGCAAAGGAGTTCGTTTGCAGATCGCCTAAGCGGTGGTCGGCGTCTTTATCGAAACAGCAGGGCACCACCAAGCCATCCCAGGTAATGACGCAGGAGTGCCACATTTTCCAGCAATGATCGCCAAAGCCGTTTTTAATGGCATACGTTCCGTCCGGTTTTTTGGCGTAGCGGCTATACTGGTCCAGCGTCGGGATGAGGTCATTGCCGTGCTCATAGTCGTAAATCTGGGCGGTTTTCAAGCCCACCTCGTCTACACCCAACTCGCGGGCTAATTGATTCACCTCGGCAATCTGATGTTCATTCGGCTGCACCACCAGAAACTGAAACACCACGTGGGGCGTCCGCGATTTCAACGCCTTTTTCCAGCGGATGATGTTCTTCGTGCCTTCCAGCACCTTCTCTAATTTTCCACCCACCCGGTACTGTTCGTAGACGTCCTGCGTGGTGCCATCAATGGAAATAATGAGCCGGTCCAGCCCCGATTCTACGGTTTTGCGGGCGTTGGCATCGGTGAGGTAATGGGCGTTCGTGCTGGTAGCCGTGTAGATGTTCCGGTCGGTGGCATAGCGGACCAGTTCCAGAAATTGCGGATGCAGATACGGTTCGCCCTGGAAATAAAAAATCAGGTACAGCAGTGTGTCGTGCAGTTCGTCGATGGTGCGCTTGTAGAGGTCCTCGCCGAGCATACCGGTTGGGCGCGTAAACGACCGCAGGCCGCTGGGGCATTCGGGGCAGCGCAGGTTGCAGGAAGTCGTCGGCTCAAACGAAACCGACATCGGCAGGCCCCGGTGCTGCGACTCCCCCGTGCGCCGGGAGTTGTAGTAACTCGCCAGTACCTTCAGCGCATTCCAGACCCGTTTGGGCGTGAGTTTGGAAGCAAAGTTCAGCCCGTCGTGGAGGTTGCGATTCATCCGGTAAAGGTACACATGAAAAGGGTTTGAGCAGGAAAGCTTACGAACCGGCACAAACTGGTTTAACCGCGTCTTTCCCGGTATCTTCGCAGAATGAACACCCCGCTGAAATCCGATACCGTCCCCGCCGAACTGGCTGATAAACTCCGGCAGCTATCCGAAAAATACGCGGCCACGGGCCAGGACTTGATGAGTTACCTCGACGGCCTGCTTCAGTCCGATTACCTGACGTACTGGGATTACATTCACCTCGAAACGTTGCTGTCGCTCCAAAATCCGCGTACCACCGCCCCCGATGAGCTGATTTTTATTACCTACCACCAAATCACCGAACTCTATTTCAAACTGATCCGCCACGAAATTCAGCAGATCGCGGACCGGTGTCGCTCTGTCCAGGAACCTCTGACGGTCCCGTTTTTTACGGAGCGCATGATTCGGGTAAACCGCTATTTCGCGCTGTTGGAACAGTCGTTTTCGGTCATGATCGAAGGGATGGAGAAGGCGCAGTTTCTGACGTTTAGAACGGCCCTGCAAGCCTCGAGCGGGTTTCAGTCGGTGCAGTTTCGCCAGATCGAAATCATGTCGACCGACCTGCGGCAGTTGCTGACCGATGCACCCGCCGACTTACCAGCCCATGCGTCTCCCGATACCCTGTACGAATTTATCTACTGGAAACGGGGAGCGACCGACATAGCCACGCAACAGAAAACACTGACCCTAAAGCAGTTTGAAGATGAATATTCGGACGGTCTGATCCGGTTGGCCGGTCAATTCGCTGACTGCAACCTGCGGCAGTGCCTGAACCAGTTACAGCAACACGAAACCGTTTCGGACGCGCTAATCGAGCAATTACGGACGTATGATCACCGGGTAAATGTGCAGTGGAAAATGGCACACCTGCGGACGGCGGCCCAGTACCTCAACCGGGGAAAAGCTACGGGCGGCACTAACTGGCAGCGGTACCTCCCACCGGCGGGGCAACAGCGCAGTTTTTTTCCGGAATTATGGACGGATGCCGAACGCCAGACCTGGGGCCGAATGAGGGAGAATGGGTAAGATATGCGCTACTCTATGTGATGAGTTACTCGGAATTCACTACAAAGTTAGAGAACAGTTCTTCAATTTTTTTTGACTGGGGGTTTCGATTCTCTGTTGGAGAATAAGCAAGAATCAGTAGAAATTCAAGTACCAGCCGGTCTATCGGGTCTTGCATTTGAACAAATCTAATGTGCTCAAAATAGCCCCACCAGTCTTTTTTTTTGTGAGGGGAGGTTTGATCATACAGTCGCGCTTTGACATGGCGACTTGTTTGACCCACATACAATGCACTTTTGTCAGAGTTAAAATATACATACACAGTACCCTTACCTGTATCACCCATTTTACTTCTGGACAACTTCTCTTTAGAAACCTTGACAGTTTGCTCCTCAAACCATTGTTTGGCTGAATCTGATGCAGATTTGAGGTGAATCTGTATTTCTGTAGTCATACTATTATAAGTTGTGTGGTCTACCGAAACACTTTTTTGAGATCAATGGAAATGCCGTTGGTCGGATCGGTGAGTATGTCGTTGTGAAAAACCAGCTCGTCGGCGGCAGGCTGCATAATAACGCCCGACCGGAACGTTGGCTGTACGAGCCAGTAAGACGCTACACCGATAGTAAAAAAAAGCTGTGCTTTCTTAGTCAGTTCCGTAATTGTCTGTGAAGGCGGAATTATTTCGACCACCGTCAACAGCACCTTTGATACGCTTACTTGATCATCCAGCCAGTTCATGGGCGTTTTGGGGTATATGCACAGGTCTGGCACCGTTGGTGGAGTGGTAGCATCCAGCGACAGTTCACTGCCAACTGTATATTCTTCTTCGTACCCGTTCAAAAGTTGTTGTGAAATTCTGGCCTGAATAATAGCATGATTAAAACTGGGCATGGGTTTACCGCGTTCGAGTTCGTAGGGCGTGAGGGGTTCAGGGACAGAAACCGGCTCGTTGATTGTTGCTTCCATTGTGCTATTGGTTTTTTAGAAAAGTAACACATTTATCCCTCAGAATCAACCCGCCGGATTACCCGGCAACTGCCCCCGGCAAACATCACTGCGCCCGCCGGAACGCCCGGCAGTTCGTCCGGTAATTGCCCCGTCAGGCTGGCGGCAAACACGTATTTTGGTTCCAGAGCGTGTGTCCAGACGACATAGTCTGCTGCGCCGGGTGCCACCAGCCAGCGCGTTTCTTTACCACTTATTTCCCCCCAGATCGACTCCGCAAACGCCCGGATGCGCTGAATAGACGCAAACTGCTCCTGGTTACGCCCCCAGACGAACGGGCCGTGCGTCACCTTATCCGTTTCGGCGTCGTCGGTGATGCGGAAGACGTAAAGCTTGGTGTATTCTTCGTTCAGGCCGCGCTGTTCGTGTTCGTTGCGCACCTCGAAACCCAGCCCAACGTAGCTCGGCATATCGGTCAGGAACAGGGCCGTGAAGTACCGGAACACGTTGCCGGTGCGGTAAAATTCATCGAAACGCGGGTCGTCCTTATCCGCCGTCATCACGGTGAAGTTGGGCGCGAACCGGCGCGTTTTCAGCCAGTCGTAATAAGCCGCAAATCGCTCCGTAAACGTTTCCGAACCGACCATGCACGACTGTAAATCGCCCAGCGTCGAGTCCGCGTCGATGGCGTCGAGGTGGTCCGGCTCGTTGCCATAGCCCATCGTGTCGGGTGGGGCCAGAAACGTTTCGGCGAAAAATCCGAAATGCGGAACGCCCGGCCGGGTATTGGTCCCGCGCTGAACGTAGTGTTTTACGTACCGCAGCGGGTCGTAAAACGGATCGGGTTCGGCCGGAACACCGTCGGGACGAAGTTGCACGTGGGCCATGTCGCCCCGCATAAAGTCGAGGTTGTAGGCTTGCTGTACGTCGTAATATTTCTGCCCGATGTAATCCCAGGCGGGTACGTTGGGCCGATCGAAGTCGAGTTGCCAGTTGGCGTTGTTGTCGTGCGACTGGTAAAACTTGTACCGCGCCAGCGGGCCGAACACCCGCGAAAACGCCTGTGGCGCATCGAAGGCGTACTGGTACCAGATCTGTCCGAACTCATCGCGCACGAAGTCATTAGCGTTGATGTGCAGACCCCGATACGGCGGGGCCATCGTCATGGGCAGCGTTTCGTAGCCCACCCGAATCAGGTGGCTGATGAGTTTAAGCCGACGCTGCAATCGCCCGTCGTAGTCATTGGCGGCTCCGAACAAAATTCCGTGTCGTTTCGCGTCGGAAATCAGCCAGCTTTCGGGCGCAAAAAATAGGTCTTTCCCGAACGTCAGGGGTGTTCCGTCGGCCGCGCCGTTCAGTTGCAAAAACTGCCAGATAGCTTCTTCAACGGATAGACAAACCTGTTCGGTATGATTCATCATCCGGGCGTCGGACCGCTGTACCCACTCGAAAAACCGGGGATAGGCCAGCACCATTTCCGAAAACCGGTCCGTGTGCGGAATCACGTCCATACCCACCGTCCGGCCCATCAGGTGCAGCAGGTTTACGACCACTTTCAACTGTTTTTCGACCGTGTTCAGCGCGGGCAAAAACGCCTGCAACTGGCCGCTGAAAAACTCCGGGTTCAGGTGCCAGCTTACCATGCCGTACAAACTGCCGACCACGCCCGGCTCCCAGATGGGTAGCAAATGGATGCTATCGTGGGGGGCGGGCAGCGTGAGCGCATAACTGACGACGTTGAAAAACGAGCCGATAGTCCGCACGTTAATGCCCACCATGTTACTCCGTTTCAGCCATGACGAATCCGGTTCGCCCTGCCGGGGGCTGTCGATGGTCTGGTTGGGGTCGAGTGCCTGGCGTATGGCGTCGGTGCCGTAGCGATGGTGGAGCAGATCGAGGGTTTGCTGCACCGAAAACTGAACGGCCGTCTGGGGCGGCAGGTTGGGCACGAACGACGTCTGCCCCGACTGATACGAAGCAAAATGGGTATTGGAAAACTGCATGGGCAAAAATAACCGATTTCTGAACCGTTTATCAAACAGGCTGTTTTCCCACTATGCAGGACGTAATTATCATCGGCGGGGGTTTGGCGGGTTTGGTCAGTGCCATCGAACTGGCCCGGCAGCACCACGCCGTAACCCTGATTGAGCGCAAAACGTACCCGTTCCACAAAGTCTGTGGCGAATACGTATCCAACGAAGTCAGGTCTTACGTCGAATCGCTGGGCGTCGATCTGGCGGGTCTGGGCGCGGCCGACATTACGCGGTTTCAGTTCAGCTCACCATCGGGCAAACTCCTGAATGCCCCGCTCGATCTGGGTGGTTTCGGGATCAGCCGCTACACGCTGGATTACGAACTCTACCAACTGGCGCAGGCCGCCGGGGTGCGGTTTATCCTTGGCAAACAGGTTGATAACGTCACGGTTGCGGATAATGCGTTTACGGTTGAACTGGCCGATCAGACGCTCACGGCCCGGCAGGTCATCGGCACGTTCGGCAAACGCTCCAAACTCGATAAGCAACTCGACCGGGCGTTTATGCAGCAGCCCTCGCCGTACATTGGCGTGAAATATCACGTTGCCATGGATTACCCGACGGACCTGATTGCGCTGCATAATTTCCATGACGGGTACTGCGGCATGTCGGCCATCGAAGATGATAAATTCTGCGTCTGTTACCTCACCACCCGTGAAAACCTGCGGCAGCACGGCAACATTCCCGATATGGAACGGGCGGTTCTCTACCAGAATCCACACCTGAAGGCGGTCTTCGAGCACGCGGAGTTTCTGTACGACAAACCCGAAGTCATTAACGAGATTTCGTTTGCCCCCAAGCAGGCCGTTGAAAACCACATTCTGATGGCGGGCGATTCGGCGGGGTTGATTACGCCCCTCTGCGGCAACGGCATGGCGATGGCGATTCACGGCGCGAAACTCGTCAGCAGCCTCACCGACCAGTTCTTACAGGGAAAACTGACCCGTTCGGAGTTGGAACAACGCTACCAGACGGGGTGGCGCGACCGCTTCGCCCGGCGGCTGTGGGTGGGCCGCACGGTGCAAAAACTCTTCGGCGACGAATGGCTGTCCGAACTGGCAGCAACAACCTTTGGGGCGTTCAAACCCATGCTGCGGGGCGTCATGCGCCAAACCCACGGCAGTGTCATCAGCATTTCCCCGACCGAACGCGTTTAAAATTCCAGTTTGTCCGATGAAGAAGATGTTCCTTGCGCAGTTGATGTTATTGCTGATGTCCGTACCGTCACTGGCGCAGACAACTCCGCTGTCGTACACAATTGCGCCCTGGCTGGGCGGTAAAAAAGCGGCTGCGTCGATCACGTTCGATGATGCCATGAACGGGCAGTTTACGCAAGCTCTGCCGCTGATGAACCGGGCGGGCTTTACCGGTACGTTTTTCCTGACCACTAACTTTATCCCCGGTCAGTTAGGCGGCTGGAAACTAATCCGGGAAGCGGCTCAGGCGGGGCATGAAATCGCCAACCACACGACCGGTCACCTGCTGCTGACTAAACTCCCCGACGACAGCCTGACTGCGCAGTTGGTGGAGGCAAACCAGTTGATTGACGCCCAAATTCCCTCCGCCAAAACCCTGACGCATGCCTATCCCAACGGTGTCGGCGGTCTATCGACACCAGACGAACGCCGGGTACGAACGTTTGTCCAAAAACAGTTTATCGGTGCCCGCGCCACCCGCAACCGGCCGGAACCCTACAATCCGTACGACTTTGCCACGTCGGAGGATAGTTATTTTACCATCAACAGTGCCATGCACGGCCCGTGGAGCAAACCATCCGATGTGCCGCAGCAGTTGGATTCGACCATTCGGGCGGGCGGCTGGTACGTAACGACGTATCACGGCATCGAAAACGGCTGGCTGATTGTGAAAACGGACGATTTCAGACGCCATCTGGAGGCTTACCAGCAACGCCGTGATTCATTATGGATCGCGCCTTTTGTTCAGGTACTGAAATACCACAAGGAACGCAACTGCGCCCGGTTACAGGTTATGGCCGAAGACCAGAAAACCTGGACGCTCGCCTTATCCGATACCCTGACCGACACTACAATCTGGAATCAGCCGCTCACCCTGCGCATTGCGGCTCCCCGCTGGCCGATAAAGGCGATTCGGCAGGGAGGGCGGGCTATTCCATTCATGAAGAAAGAGTCTGTTTTCCTGTTTGATGCGGTACCCGATCAGGAGCCAATTGTTATCGAGAAAGGCGGGCGGTAAAGAAGCTGGAGTTGCATTAGTAGCGTATGCTATACCACGCCGGACAATCCACTCCGGGGTACCGGCTGCCGTTAAAGCCCGGTGTGGTTAAATACCCAACTACAATGTACCGATATACCGACGGCTGGTTTTTACGCCGGTTTGCCTAAAACGCCTAACTTTGTGCTTTAGAGACGCATTATGACCACCGAGCAAATCCTGATTATCGATTTCGGTTCTCAATACACGCAGCTTATTGCCCGCCGGGTTCGGGAATTAAACGTGTACTGCGAAATCCACCCCTACAACAAACTCCCCGAAATCAGTCCCGACACCAAAGGTGTTATCCTGTCGGGGAGTCCGTCGTCCGTCCGCGATGATGATTCACCAAACGTTCACATAGCGGCCTTCCGTCACAAAATGCCGCTTTTGGGCATCTGCTACGGGGCGCAGTTACTCGCGCATACCAGCGGTGGCGAAGTAAAAGCGTCGGCCATCCGCGAATACGGCCGGGCCAAACTCAGCACCGTCGATACCACTAACCCGCTGATGCACGGCATTGATCCGCATTCGCAGGTCTGGATGTCACACGCCGACACCATTACCAGCATCCCCGACGAGTTCAACATCATTGCTTCGACCGAAACGGTCCATGTTGCCGCTTTTCAGGTCGAAGGAGAACCGACGTTCGGGATTCAGTTTCACCCCGAAGTGACGCATTCATTACAGGGGAAAACGTTGCTCAAAAACTTCGTGGTCGATATTTGCGGCTGTTCCCAAAACTGGACAGCCGACTCGTTTGTCGAAACCACCATCGCCGAACTGAAGGCCAGACTCGGCGACGACAAGGTCGTGATGGGTCTGTCGGGCGGGGTCGATTCGTCGGTCGCGGCTATGCTCATTCACCGGGCGATCGGGCCAAACCTGTACTGCATCTTTGTCGATAACGGCCTGCTGCGGAAAAATGAGTTCGCCGGGGTCATCGACTCGTACAAAACGCTGGGCCTGAACGTGAAAGGCGTCGATGCCAAAGACCAGTTCTACCACGCGCTGACCGGCCTGACCGATCCCGAAGCAAAGCGCAAAGCCATCGGTAAAACGTTTATCGACGTGTTCGACCAGGAAGCCCACCTCATCGAGGGCGTAAGCTGGCTCGGACAGGGCACCATTTACCCGGATGTCATCGAATCCATCTCAGTGAAAGGCCCGTCGGCGACCATCAAATCACACCACAACGTGGGCGGTCTGCCCGATTTCATGAAGCTGAAGGTGGTGGAGCCGCTCAACACGCTGTTTAAAGACGAGGTGCGGCTGGTGGGTAAAACGCTCGGCATTCCCGATCACATCCTGAGCCGTCACCCCTTCCCCGGCCCCGGTTTGGCGATTCGGATTCTGGGCGACATCACGCCCGACAAAGTGCAGATTTTGCAGGAAGTCGACGCCCTGTTCATCGACGGGCTGAAGCGCGAAAACCTCTACGACAAGGTCTGGCAGGCCGGTGCGATGCTGTTGCCGGTACAGTCGGTCGGCGTCATGGGCGACGAACGGACGTACGAAAAAGTTGTCGCGCTCCGGGCCGTAACCAGTGTCGATGGCATGACCGCCGACTGGGCGCATTTACCCTACGAGTTCTTAGCCGATATTTCCAACGAGATTATCAACAAAGTAAAAGGCGTGAACCGCGTGGTGTACGACATCTCGTCCAAACCACCCGCCACGATTGAGTGGGAGTAATTTGTATTAGCCCACGGCTTCAGCCGTGGATTTATCAGGCGAATGCATGTCCGTTCAGGAACCGTTTCAACGGTTTGGTGGCGGATAAACCGTTGAAACGGTTCTGAAACGATGGACAACTTTGCGTTGGCCCACCGTTAAAACGGGTGGGCTACTATAATGCTACTAAAACCTGCCTTTTTGCTACTCAACCTCAATATGACGTACGACGCTTTCACCGAATCACTGACCGGGCCGAAACCGCCAACGGGCCTAAAACCGGTACCGGAAGCCCTCTGGCACGATGCGAACGGCCATTGGGAGCGGGCACACGCCATTGCTCAAAGCCGTGAGGGTACTCCCGACTACGACCACCTGCACGCGTATTTGCACCGCAAAGAGGGCGATCAATTCAACGCCGGGTACTGGTATCGCCGGGCGAAAAAACCCGTCTTTACCGGCTCACTCGATGACGAATGGCACGAATTAGTAAAGCAATACCCATTAGAAAAAGGCGCGGCCCGATTCAGATGAACCGGGCCGCTTTGCTGATGAAGTAAAGTGTTATTAACTATGCGTCGATGGCTTCGGCGTTTAACATCTCATTGACATCGGTCAGGGGCAGGCCGAACGCATCGGCAACGCCCTTGTACACGATTTGCCCACCCACCACGTTCAGTCCGGCTTTCAGTTCGGCGTTGTCGCGGCAGGCCCGCTGCCAGCCTTTGTTGGCCAGTTGCAGGGCGTAGGGCAACGTGGCATTGGTGAGGGCCAGCGTTGAGGTATAGGGTACGGCGCCCGGCATGTTGGCCACGCAGTAATGCACCACGTCGTCAATCACAAACGTCGGGTCTTCGTGGGTCGTGGGGCGGCAGGTTTCAATGCAGCCACCCTGATCCACCGCTACGTCGACCAATACCGTGCCGGGACGCATCAGTTTCAGCATGTCGCGGGTGATCAGGTGCGGAGCCTTGGCACCCGGAATCAGCACGGCCCCCACAATCAGGTCCGATGTGCGGACCATATCGCGGATGTTGTATTCGTTAGACATCATCGTGTCCACGTTTTCGGGCATGATGTCCGACAGGTAGCGGAGCCGGGGCAGGCTCACATCCATAATGGTGACGCGGGCACCCAAACCAGCGGCCATTTTTGCGGCCTGTGTGCCGACGATACCACCACCCAGAATAAGCACGTTGGCGGGTTTCACGCCCGGAACGCCACCGAGCAAAATACCCCGGCCTTTCTGTGGTTTCTCCAAATATTTCGCGCCTTCCTGCACCGCCATCCGGCCCGCTACTTCGGACATTGGCACGAGCAACGGCAAACTGCGGTCGGTTTTCTCGACGGTTTCGTAGGCTAAGCAAACGGGTTTCCGCTCGATCATGGCCTGCGTCAACTCGTCCGATGAGGCAAAGTGGAAGTACGTAAACAGCAGTTGATCTTCTTTAATGAGGTTGTACTCCTGCGCAATGGGTTCCTTTACTTTCATTACCATCTCGGCCAGCCCGTAGATTTCCTCAATGGTCGGAATCATCGTGGCCCCGACCTGAATGTACTCCTCGTCGGAAAAGCCACTGCCTTCGCCGGCGTTCACCTGTATGTACACGGTATGGCCGTGCTTGCGCAGTTCAGCCACACCGGCGGGCGTTAAGGCCACGCGGTTTTCATTATTTTTAATCTCTTTGGGAACACCAATAACCATCAGACGGGACGTAATTTCGAGTGAAACGTTTGTACTGCGAAAGTACGCCATACCCGAATTCTTTCTGAGAAAGAAGTTTATTTCAGGAAAAGAGAGCCAATAAATGCTGTTCGACGGGAAAATAGTCTTTCGGCTGTATCTTCCCGTTTCAATAACCGGAAAACGTTCGTGATGGAATTATTGGATAAACTGGATCGTGCTATCCTGATGCTGCTACAGACGAACGCCCGCCTGACGATGCAGGAAATCGGGCAGCGCGTTAACCTCTCGAAAACGCCGGTGCATGAACGCATTAAACGGCTGGAACGCGACGGCATCATCGAGAAGTACGTGACGCTGCTGGACAAAAAAAAGCTGGGCAACACCCTGCTGGTCTATTGCCAGGTAACGCTCGACAAGCAGACCCGCGAGACCTTCGCCGGGTTTGACGAAACGGTGTGTCAACTGCCCGAAGTGCTGGAATGCAGCCGCGTGTCGGGCGCGTTCGATTACCTGCTCAAGATCATCGTGCGCGACATGGCTGCTTACAACCGGTTTTATCAGGAGCAGTTTTCGGTCATTCCCGGTATCCTGCACATCAGCAGTTTTTTCGTGATGGAAGAAATCAAGCACACAACCGTCGTACCGGTTGGCTGAAGCAGGGTCCCCTGTGCATTCTTTTGTTAAGTTTGATCCCTGTTAACATACACCCCATGCAAACCCGTAAAAACAACTTACTCATCGCTGGTCTCCTGACCCTCCTGGCCGGTACATCGCTGACGGCTACGGCTCAGCTAACGGCTGCGAACGATCCCGTCTTTAAAAACGTGGACAAATCTGTGCCGCCCGGTACCGACTTTTTCCGGTTTGCCAACGGCACCTGGCTGAAAAACAACCCCATTCCACCGGCGTATTCCAGTTGGGGCATTGGCAATGTCGTGACGGAGGACATTCGCGAGCGGCTGAAAAAAATTAATGAGGATGCCCTGAAGGCCAACGCGCCCACCGGTACGGGTACCCAGAAAATAGGCGATTTTTACTACAGCGGATTAGACACCGTTACCATCGAGAAATTGGGCATCAAAGCCATTAAGGAACCCCTGGACCGGATCGAGCAGATCAGCGATCTCAACGGCGTGTTGAGCGTTACGGCTTACCTGAGTACGATGGGGGTTCGGGCCTTTATCGGTTCCTACGTGGGGCAGGACGATAAGAACAGTGCCAAAATGATCCTGCACCTCAATCAGACGGGTTTAGGGTTACCCAACCGGGACTATTATTTCAAAACGGACAGCCGCACCACCAAGATCCGCACCGACTACGCCGAGACGTACATGCCGACCATGTTCCGGCTGTCGGGTTTCACGGATGAACAGGCAACCGGAGCCGCTAAACGGGTTTTCGCCATTGAAAAAGCGTTGGCCGACAGCAGCCGTAAGCTGGAAGACATGCGCAATCCCTACCGCAACTACAACAAGATGTCGGTAGCGGCACTGAACAAACTGACGCCCGCTCTTTCGTGGAATACGGTGTTCACCAACATGGGTATTGCTCAGATAGACACGATTATTGTTGGTCAGCCGGAGTTTTATACGGGTTTAAATAAATACCTCACCCAGTTTACCGTGGCCGACTGGAAAGCGTACCTACGCTGGAAACTGCTCGCGGCCTATGCGCCTTACCTGAGCAAAGCGTTCGATCAGGAAAACTTCCGCTTTACGGGAACAGTCCTGTCGGGGCGTAAAGAGCAGCTACCGCGCTGGAAACGGGTATTGGACACGGAAAACGGAATCATGGGCGAACTGCTCGGCCAGTTGTTTGTGCAGGAATATTTTCCGGCAAAAGCCAAATCCCGCTACACAACCATGGTAGAGGCCATTCAGCAGGCGTACCGCGAACACATTGCGGCCCTGGACTGGATGAGTCCACAAACCAAACAGGCCGCTTTGGTAAAGCTAAACACGATTCACCCGAAGGTAGGCTACCCCGACAAATGGAAGGACTTCTCGAAACTGACCATCAACCGTACGTCCTACGCGGCCAACGTGCTCACCGCCCGCCACTGGTCGTACCTGATGAACATCAACAAACTGGGTAAGCCCGTCGACCACACCGAGTGGAACATGACTCCGCAAACCTACAATGCCAGTTACAGCCCCTCCAACAACGAAATTACGTTGCCAGCCGCCCAGTTTATCATTCCCGGCATTCGCGACGAATACATTGACGACGCGGTGGTGTATGGGTATGCCGCAGCCTCGACCATTGGGCATGAGATCACACACGGTTTCGACGATCAGGGCCGTCAATACGACGCGAAGGGCAATCTGAAAGCCTGGTGGACACCGGAGGATTCGGCCAAATTTACCCGCCGGGCGCAGGTGCTGGTGAATCAGTTTAACAACTACATCGTACTGGACAGTCTGCACGTGAATGGCAAGGCGTGTCTGGGCGAAAACATCGCCGATCTGGGTGGCATCGTGCTGGGACTGGACGCCTTCAAAAAGACAGCGCAGTACAAAGCGGGCAAGCCCATTAACGGATTAACGCCCGTGCAGCGGTTCTTTCTGGGGTACTCGCTGGGCTGGCTGGGGCAACAGCGCGATGAGTCGCTGGCGCAGCAGATCATTACGGACGTACACGCACCGGGCTTTCTGCGCGTTAACGGCCCGTTTTCCGACGTGCCGGAATTCTACGAGGCATTCAACATCAAACCGGGCGATGCCATGTGGATCGACCCGGCCAAGCGCGTGAAAATCTGGTAAGCCGTAGCGACGTCCGCCCCCACGTCCCCTTAAAATAGGCACTATCCGTCTACTCAGTTGCGGGATAAATGCGACATTTGCCCTATGAAAAACGTCTGTTCCCTGCTCCTCCTAACCGGCTTTCTGGTTGCCTGTGGTCGTACCGAAACCGCCAAAGACAACGCGCAATCCCCGCCTGCTGCCGCTACTGAACCGACTGTAGCGGCAGCAGTCAAACCCAAAAACTGCCGGTCGGTGGCCGATGCCGACAAGCTGGGCAAACCGCTCGTGTACAAAGAATCGGCGAAACCACTGACGTTCACGCTTACCCTGAATCAGGACACGACCACCGTGCCCACCGCCGACGGCTGCTACTACAACAATACCCTTACCGTGCTGGCCACAAAAAAGGCGGACCGGCAGGCCTTCAAGCGGACGCTGGTGAAAGAAGATATTGCGTATTTCAGCAAAGACGGGGAAGCCATTGGCCGGTCGGTGCTACAGAGTGCCACGTACACGCCCACCTTCAACAGCGAGCGCTACTTTTTCGTGACAATGCGCTTGCTTGATCCCGTCAGCAAAAAAACGAAGGATTACCGGCTGTTCATGAACTACTACGGGGAGATTGTAAAAGTGAAGTAGGGAAAGCAACCCGACACATGCGGATGAACGCCATCAGTGACTGGAGTGAGTCGAGTTTGTTTAATTGAGGAATATTAAGTCACTATAAAGCCGCCCGGTAGAAACGCCGGACGGTATTGCAGAAATTCATACAAATTTAATTATAATTTATCCTTCAAATAATGCAGGAAGATCACCAAACGCATATCGTTCCAGTTTAGGTCTCAGTTTATTCCAATTCCAGCCTACCCCCATTACTAACTTATTAAATTCTTCTGGATTGTCTACGCTCCAAATAACATCACCGAACTCTTGCTCTTCAACAACTTTATAATGAGTTGCGTAGAAATTTACTAGTGAAGCACTTAATTGATTAAGAGCACTTTGTACATTGTCATCTGTCATTGAAAGGCTGTGCAATTTAGTAGCAATAGTAGCCATCATCATATCAAACCTTAAGAAAGCATAAGGATGTGTTGATTTAGTTGCCATGTCAATGTCCATGCTAAACGGTCTAAACGAGGTCAACATCAATAACTTACAGAACCCTAATACGTAGACTATTTTGTCATGACTTCTGAGTTGAATCGGTATTTGAGGATCATGACCATTTACTCTTCTAATGTACTCATCATAAAGGTCACAAATTGAACATGCGTCTGCATCCATCTCTAATGTTTGATAATCAAGGCTAGGTACGCTGTCTCCAGATAAATTCTGCTCCGTTATGTAATCCACATGACCATTTTTTATGTGATGAAATTCATGAAGGCAAATAAATTTACCGAGAATTACAAACAAAAAATATAATAATTCCTTGCGCTCCTCATCAAATACTGAAACCGGATTTTCTGAAAGATTTTTAATTAAATCTTCGTAATTAGTCATTTTCATAGTATACATTTTCATGAGACAAGAACTCGTCCCGATACTGTCGAATAGATCCTCATCTGACAAGAAAACCCATAAAAAATCGTGAATCATATGTAATGTACCAAGAGTAATATGAATACTATAGCCGTCAACATCATTAATTACCTCTCTGGTCGCGAAGGCCCTAACAATTGGTTTTTCCTCAACGACTAACATTAAGTTTTGACCTGGTAATAGGTGGTTGCTATAGTGTGTCAGATAAGGAAACAAAGTCTGCTCAATTAATTTTTGCGATGTCAAAACTGCATCTTCCCACCTATACATGCTTTTATAATTTATATAAAAGTCTAAACTTACGACTTAGTGCTAAAGATAATGCAATGAAGACCTTTCGTCCTATGATAGCAAAAGGCGACTCTGCATAATTGTGAAGTATCCATTTTTCATGTCAACGGACCTGACTGCGTATGATACCAAGGCGAGCGAAAAACTCGGTAAAATTTGTAACCACCTTTTCTTTTACACAACAAAGAGCGGTTACGCCTTCACGTTTCCAACTAAAGAACTCGTATGTTGAATCTACGGCAAAGAAAATCCCCGCAAGCAGCTGCTTGCGGGGATTTTTTTACTGTGGAGACGGAGAGATTCGAACTCTCGTCCAGTCCGGGAAACCGACGTGCTTTCTACAGGTTTAGCCGCGATTTTGATTGTCGGGTATTGGGCAGGCTCGCGTCAGGCCGTCCCTCAACCGTAGGTGCTTGTGTCTCGTTGAGTAGTTAACACCATAGACTCAACCAGCGCTGCGTGTCGACGCCCCCTGATCCAACCAGCAGCACGTAGGTCGGGGAGACGATGGCTATTACTTAATCCTCCGGATTAGGCAGCCATGGCGTAGTTATACTCGCCTGTTATTGTTTGGAGGTTTGTTGTACAGGAAATACCCCCAACTCCCGACCTGCTTACCCGCAATTCCAGCCAGCTGTCAATTCCGGTCGTCCCCAGAAACTACCCCGTTTGCACCCGGTAGCGAGGGTTATAACGCCTGTCGCCCGGAAAAGTTCGCCAGAAACTTATTCAGGAACGAATGGTTAATCGCATAGGTACTTTTGTCTGCTGCTTCTCCCACCATACCTGCGAATGATTCTTACGCCGTTTGAAACCAGTCTCTACCGCCTGCTCAACGATTATTTCGTCGGGCATGGGTACACGTTGCTGACGGATAAAAAACAGTACCGCAAAACAACGGCGACCGGCTTTCAGAACGTCATTCTCTCCCCTGCTTACTACGGCTCCGAAACGTGGCTGGAGATTAACTTCGGTTGCCGTAACGAACAGATCGAGCAGATTGCGCAGCAGTTTCTCAACAACCTCGCCGATTTCCGCCCCGATGCCAATACGGTCATCGTCTCCATCGGCAAGTTTACCGACCAGCCGTATTTCCGGTACAAAGTGGCCAACTTAGACGAGTTGGCACTGATCTGCGACGAAATCAAGGCGTTTTTCGATAGCGATGGCTTCGCGTTTTTAGAACAAACCAGTACGCTGTCGGCCCTCGACCAGGTGTTCAACCAGTTTCCCCATCAGCCGTCCCGGTTCGTATATAACCAGATTCACCGGTGCTACAAAGGGTTGATCGTCGCCCGGCTGAACCACAATCCCCACTTTACGGGCCTGACCGACAGCTACCGACACGGATTGCTCCGCCAAACGCAGAACCCCTACGAGCAACTCAATTTTGAGCGGTTAGTGACGTACCTGCAACATTACTCGGCCAATTGATCAGCGTACTTTTTTGGCAAACGTGGCAATGGTCTCTGCCAGACCGGGCGTAAGCGGCAGATCAGGCTGGCTGTATGTCGCAAAGTTGGCCATCCGGTCTTCGGGTCCGTTTTTCAGCATGTGGCTCATCTCCCCGAATACGACATAACCGGCATCGGGACGGGCGGCTTTCAGTAATTCAGCCTCACTCACAGCTACCTGTATGTCGTGTTTGCCCTGAACAATCAGCACCGGGCCGGCGTAGGCTTTCAGCACAGCAGCCGGGTCATATTTCATCCAGGAGATCAGATACGGTTGAAGTTTGGGGTGAAAAACCTGCATCAGGGCCACTGGTGGCTTCTTCAGCGACTGGCCCGCCCGCAAACTATCCAGATCATGATAGGCAACCGTACGGAGTGAGTCAGGATAGTCTTTCATCTGCACTTTAATTACCTCGGCGATGTTCCGCCCGGCTCCCGCCACGGAGATAAATCCGTTGGCTTTGGTTTCCTGAGCCGCCAGCATACCCAGCAGTGATCCTTCGCTGTGGCCCGCCACGATTACCGTTGCGAAGCGTTTATCGGCCTGTAGAAAGCGAACACAGGCGACGGCATCCTGCATCGCATCGTCGAACGAGCGGTTCAGCAACGTCCGATCCGTTACTTTACTGGCTCCCACGCCCCGCTTGTCGTAGCGCAGTACAGCAATGCCCCGTTTTAGCAGACTGTCGGCTAACTGACGGTAGGTGTTCCCATTGAGCGTTGGCTTGCTGTTCCCATCCCGATCGGTAGGGCCCGATCCGGCAATCAATAAAACAACGGGCATGGGCGAACGCTGATTGGCCGGAACCGTCAGTGTTCCTCTTAGGACCAGGTCGGGCGTTTGTATCCGAACGGTGTCACCCACGGATTGTGCCTTAGCCAATACAGTCAGTGTAAGGGCTAATAAGCTGAGTATAATCGTTTTCATCGCTGAAAGATAGTTAGTTGGTGGTGGTTGAATTTTGCTGACGGTACACCCAGTACGAATACCCGACCGGAATCAGTACCAGCGCGGTAATCAAGCTCAGCGAAACGGGCATTTTCAGGGCGGTCGGCAACAGCCACGCCAGTACCGCTCCCATCAGTCCACCCGCTACCAAAAGCCATCCTGCGAGGTGATGCGTTTTGCGCCAGACGGTATCGTTGCTAAGGGTCCACGGCGTCCGGATACCGACAAAAAAACTTGGTTTAAGTGTGTACATCAGGTTTCCGATACCCGCCAGCAGGAGGTTAGAACCAACCAGGACCGTTGTCAGCAGCGAATCGGGCGTTGTGCCGTGCAGCGAGATGTACCAGAACCAGCCAACAAACGCCGACCAGAACGCGACAATCAGCCACCGAATTTTGACGAAGTTGGCCCCCAACAGATTGCCTTTGGGATCGAAATGCGGAAGATAACGCAGGGCGTACATCAGCACCGAACCGCCGACCAGCACCGCCAGCAACACTTCTTTGGCATTATACCGGTCGGGTCGGCCACCGGGGCCGTAATGGCCGGGAATGCTGGCGGGCAGTTCACTCCAGATGAAAAGTAGATAAGCAAACGGCAGACACAGGATGGCAATCATAGTAGCCTCACTGTAAATCAGGTTCTTTTTCATGGTCTTGTTTCGATTCAGAAGTTGTTTTGGATACGGTTGTTGGATTCAGGTTCATGAGCCAGACTAAGAGTTCGTCCAGCACGGTCGTGTTCAGGGAGTAGGTAACGAACTGGCCTTGTTTCACCGACTCGACCAGACCGGCCTGCCGGAGTAAATCGAGGTGGTGCGAAATGCTGGGCTTGGTCATGGCGAACGAGTCGGCAATTTCCCCGGCGGTCAGGTCCCGCTCCCGGAGCAGGTCCAGCATTTGCCGCCGGGTGGGGTCATTCAAGGCTTTAATGAGTGTATTCATGTACGTCGTTTTAAATATTTAGACAATTATCTAATTATTTAATTCTCGAAACAAGTTTTAGCCGCGAATTGGCCCATTTATTTTTTAAGCGGTCGTTTTTGGGAGTAGAATGCGGAGAGTAGCCTATCAGCCACCCGTTTCAACAGTGTAGCAATACCCCCCTCCAGGGACGGTCGGCCGCTGCCGGTGGGGGGTATTGTCTAAATAAAAAAGCGGCTAACCCTTTTCAGGATTGGCCGCTTTCATAAAGTCGACGGGGATGCTTAATTATTTAGCAGACCCATTCGGATTTCGTTCAGTTTGTTGCGCAGCGACGCGTCGATTTGCTGGTCGCCCGTGCGGAGGATGTAGCCGCCAATAAGTTTCGGATCAATACGTTCCTCCAGTTCGACCGACTTCCCCCCTACTGTTTTCGTCACCATCGCCTTAAACTGGGCGCGTTGCTCGTCGGTCAGCGGTGTAGTGGTGGTCACGGTGGCTCGCTCAACGCCTTTCATCTCATCGTAGAGCCGAATGTATTCTTCGGCGATGGCGTCCATAATCGACTCCCGATTTTTCTTCGTGATAATGTTCAGGAACGACATCGAAATCGGGTTGATGTGCGGACCAAACACCTGTTGCAGCACCGCGTACTTGCGATCCGTGCGGACAATAGGATTCTTGAGCAACAGCATCAGGCCGCGGCTTTGGCTCACCGTCGACTTAAAAAAACGCATATCGTTGTACATCGTCTCGACCAGGCCTTGCTCCTGAGCCAGGTCGATCAGCGATTTTGCGTACCGGAATGCAACCGTAGATACTGCCATAAGCTTAGTTTAGCCGCGACTGGGCTACCAAATCATTTACCAATTGCTCCTGCGCCGTTTTATCGCCGAGTTCCTTATTCAACACTTTTTCGGCAATACCGAGCGACAGCGAAACCACTTCGCGCTTCATCTGTGCCACTAAGGCCTGCCGTTCGTTCTGCATCGACTCGCGGGCCTGCTCCAGCATCCGCTGCCCTTCGGCTACGGCCTTGGTCTGCGCTTCGGTAATCATCCGGTCGGCGGTGTCTTTAGCTCCGCGCAGGATGGTGTCGCGCTCCGTGCGGGCTTCGATCAGGATTTTATCGTTCTGCGCTTTCAACTGCGCCATTTCGGCACGGGTTTGCTGCGCCAGATCGAGCGCAGACTGAATGTCGTCTTCGCGCTCCTGCAAACTGGTCGTGATTGGTTTCCAGGCGAAGGCACGCAACACAAAAAACAGAATACCGAAAATCAGTATCTGCCAGAATAAAAGACCGAAGTCGGGAGTGAGTAAATCCATGGCGTTATCAATCAATCGTTTGGGATAAACAGCTTTGTCCGGCGGCTATCCCGTCCGGACAAATCTGAGTCAATGGGTTTGGGCGATGCTGCCGTTGCCTACTGCAAACGACACGCCCGGTTTTCGGCGGGGCCGGGCGGATTAGGCCGTGGCAACCAATAGACAAATAACGGCAGCAAACAGGGCTACGGCTTCGATCAGGGCCGCGATAATCAGCATGGCGGTCTGAATCCGGGCAGCCGCTTCCGGCTGACGGGCGATACCCTCCATGGCACTACCACCAATCCGACCGATACCCAAACCAGCACCGATAGCGGCTAAACCAGCACCGATAGCAGCACCCATTACGGCTACACTACCCGACGCTTCCAACAACATGGTCAAAAATGCCATCAACATGAGAAATTGAATTTATAGGTACAACAAACAAAAGATTGCAAAACAGGGGTACTAACGAATGCGGGAGATTAACCAATCTCCTCGCCCGGTCCGCGGTAACCGGCCGCGCCTTCAAGGCCAATGCCGTGTACATCGGCGTCGTGGTGATCTTCGACCGCGCTGCCGATGTACATGGCCGTCAGCAGGGTAAAAATGAACGCCTGCAAAAACGCCACCAGCAACTCGATCATGTTCAGGAACAGGGCGAACAGGGCTACGACCGGACTAATGGCCCAGCTCATCGACGGACCCGCCATATTATTGGCCAAAAAGATCAGACCCAGCAAACTCAGAATGACGATGTGGCCGGCCGTAATGTTGGCGAATAACCGGATCATCAGCGAGATGGGCTTCATGAACAGACCCACGATTTCGACCGGAATCATAATCGGCAGCAGGGCGATGGGTACACCGGTGGGCTTTACCAGGTGCATCCAGTATTGCTTGTTGGCACTCAGGTTGACGATGAAAAACGTAATCACCGCCAGCACGAGCGTCACCGTAATGTTGCCGGTCAGGTTGGCCGCGCCGGGCAGCAAACCCAGCAGGTTGTTCACTAAGATGAAAAAGAACAGCGTCAGCAGGTACGGCAGGTACTTGGTGTAGGTCGGGCCAATGTTCGGGCGGGCAATCTCATCGCGGACGAAAACGACAACCGGTTCCAGAAACGATTGCAGGCCTTTGGGTGCCCGGCCCCGGTTTTTAGCGTACCCACTGCTCACCGACGTGAATACGGTAATCAGGATAAGGGCACTCAACAGCAGAGAAGCCACGTTTTTGGTGATCGAGAAGTCGTACACTTTAGCTTCTTCATCGACCTTGCCATCGGCGCTCAGCAGGTGAATTTTGCCGTGTTCGTTGATAAAACCATCGTGTTTTCCGTCGTGACCAAATGACGACGAGGAGAAGACTGACAACCCTTTTTCTTTCGTGTACAGGATCACCGGCAGGGGAATCGTAAGACCGCGGGCGAGTTCCCAGCCGTGGTCATCTTTAATGTGGTGCATGATCATGCCACCCACGTTGAACTTCCCGGTTTTGGCCTCTTCCTTATGAGCCTCCTGCGCCGTGACCGAGGCAAACGAACTGATAATCAGCGCAAAAACGAGTAAACTTTTATAAATTATCGAGCGGAGCATAAACAAAATAGGTGCGGTTTTACGAATCGCGTCGCAAGTTACGCCCCAAACCGAAGATTTCAAAACTGGTATAACATATATATAATACAAGAAACTCCACGATAAACAAGCGTCGCTGCTCTACGTGCCGGAACAGAAAAAAACCCACGAAGGCCGCACTCAGCAGGAACCGCGCAATAGTAGAGGCCATGTAAAATGGAATGAAATTTGCGCGGTTATCCTGAGAACCAGCACTCATCAGCCGATGAATTAAAAAGGATACACTCAGGAAGAAGATCAGCATGGCCTTCCACTGTGGATGGACGAAGGCGGGATAGCCAAGCCGGTCAGCTACGAAAAATGCAATAGCGAGCGTGGCGGTAAGCAGTACCGGGCGAAGCATCAGCGGTCGGGATTCGGTGAAGAAATACGGGTGTTCCGGCGGTAGCGATCCGGGTCATTCGGCACAGACAACCTCCCTATTGTTTGGGTAATTGCCGGATAAACAGGTAGAGCGATGCGCCGATGGCGGTCAGGGCCAGTACGATGGTCCAGATGGGACGGGCGTTGTGTTGCTGACCGTCGAGCCAGCGACCCGCCCAAACACCGAGACCAATGGTACCGAGCATCTGAATACCAATGCTGCTGTACTGCGCGAAGGCCGACGGCTTACGGTCCGCATTAGGGTCTTTATTTTCCATCAGCAATCGGGTCAGACGGGTTGTTGTACAGACATTTCGTTAATTTGACCTATAGTTAATACAGTAGGCCGGATCGTCGGCGTTTAATCAGGTAACGCGTTTACCGGCCACCTGCTGCGAAGGTAGCGGACGGGGGCGGGTTGCCAAGCCGATTCAGCATAATTCACCCCGTAAATGCAGTCTCCTTTTTCACATAATACCCTCCGCTGGCTCCCGATCCTGCTGGTAGCCGCTGGCCTGACCAACGGCCTCTGGTCGTGCTCGCAATACAGTAACGGCAAGATAAGTACGGCGTACCACAACACGACGGCTCATTACAATGCCTACTGGATTGCCCGCGACCGGATTCGGGAAACGGAACTGGCCCTGTTTAAAACTAGGCAGGAAAATTACAATAAACTCTTGCCCATTCTGCTGCCCATCGACTCACTCACGACGCAGCCCTACAAGCAGCAACTGGACGATGCTATTAAAAAAGCGTCCATCGTGGCCGAGCGGCATCAGAACAGCAAATGGCTCGATAATTCGTATAACCTCATCGGCCGCGCCCGGCTCTACAAACAGGATTTGCCCAACGCCATTGAAGTGTTCAAATTCGTGAATACGAAGGGCACCGATGCTAACGACAAACACGAAGCCCTGATTGGTCTGATGCGGGCCTACGTCGAAACGGCTGACTTCCCCAACGCGCTGAACGTCGCCAATTACCTGCGCGAACAGCCGTTGAACAAAGACAATACCCGCGACTTTTACCTCACCAAAGCGTATCTCCACGAATTAAAGGGCGAATACGCCGTGTCGGCCGCGATTTTAGATGCCGTGTTTCCGCTATTGACTAAAGGCGAATCCACCGCCCGGCTTCGGCTGATTGCCGGTCAGTTATACGATCTGGTGAACCAACCGGCCAAAGCAGCCGCCGAGTACAGTGCGTTGCTGAAAGCCAAGCCCAGTTACGACCAGACGTTCTACGCTACGATTTTTCTGTTGCAAAGCAGTGGCGCGGCCGGCGACGTGAAACAGGCCGCCCGCTCGACGGAGACGTTCAACGACATGCTGGCCGACCAGAAAAACACCGATCTCCGGGACAAGATTTTCTACACAATGGGCCTGCTCGAGTCCCGGCGCGGCAACGTCGACCGGGCCATTAGTTTTTACCGCCAGTCGATTCAGGCCACGACGACAAACACGGCCCAGATTCCGTACACGTATCTGGAGATGGGGAGACTGTTTTTCGAGAACAAGAAAGACTACCCGAAGGCCCGCGTGTATTACGACAGTGCCCTGGCCCTGCTCCCGCAGCAATTGCCGGAATATGCTGCTACGCAGGGTCGCAAAAAGATATTGGATGAATTTGTCATCAGTCAGACCACTATTCTGACCGAAGATAGTCTGCAGCGGCTGGCGCAGATGAACCCGGCCGCCCTCGATAAATTACTCGAACGCCAACTGGAGCAAAAGCAGAAATTAGCCAGAGAGCAACAAGCTTTAGCTGAACAGATCACCGGCCGTACCACCAACCTGTCCGGCGCGACGAATTCCGATTTACAGCCCGGCGAACGCTGGATTCTGTACAATCCCGTTCAACTGGCGCAGTCGAAGCAGGATTTTGGTGTTCGCTGGGGAAACCGTCCGCTGGAAGACAACTGGCGTCGCAGCAACAAAGAAGCCTCGCAGGCGCAGGCCGCCGACAACAATCCAGTCAACGGCGGCTCACCGGCCAACAACATCAATCCGGCCCCGGTTATCACCCCGAGCGCAGCTTTGGTGGGTCAGCCCGGTCCCGGTACGCCCGTCGGCGATCCGGTTGCGAACGCGATCAAAGCGCAAAAAGACGTGCTGTACGCGCAGATTCCGTTTACGAAAGAAGCCCTGCAACGATCAAACCAACGGATGGAAGACGCTTATTACAAACTCGGTAAGCTGTACAAATTCCAGCTAAACCAGCCGAACGATGTGATCGAGACCTTCGGACAGATGCTGACGCGCTTTCCCGGCACGACGTATAAACCCGAAGCCTATTACCTCTTGTACCTCGCCAATGAGCAGTTAACCCGCACTTCGGACTGGAAGAACCGGTTGACAGCCGAATTCCCGAACTCTTCATACGCCCGGTTGCTGAACCGGGCCGCGGTATCGGCGGGGCAAACGGCGGGGGCCGAAGCGCAGGCGCAGAATGCGTACACCGACCTGTACAACATTTATAAAACGGGCAACATGACCGAGGCTTTAGCGCGTACAGAAGCCGCTTTGGGTCAGTACGTTGGTACGCAGATCGAAGATAAAATGGCCCTGCTGCGCGTTATTCTGATTGGTCACGTGCAGGGGGGCGATGCCTACCGGCAGGCCCTGGATGAGTTCGCCCGCGACTACCCGGCCAGCCCGCTGCTGCCCCGTGTAAAAGAATTTCAGGCAGCAGCCAACCAACCAACCGCAAAACGTAAGTAATTTGGTTGATTGTTCGTGGTGTCGGTTTTGAGAATCGCACGGGCGACCCCGCCGACACCACATGACACCACAAACTACACCCCAACGAATGTTCGACCTTGCCCCTGGTCCATACCGTACCCTGATTCGACGCATCTGGCGTGTATCGCTGCTGGGTATCGGTCTCCTTTTTTTCTACATCCTGGCCGTCAGCTTCAATTTCCTGTGGCTTTTCGGCGGGATGCCCAATCTGAAAGCCCTCGAAAACCCGCAGAGTGAAGTTGCCTCGCAGGTGTACTCCGAAGATGGGATCGAACTGGGCAAGTATTATCTCGAAAACCGCACCCCCGTCGATATTTCGCAGGTTTCGCCCAACGTCATTTCCGCGCTGGTGGCCACCGAGGATGCTCGCTTCATGAAGCACTCCGGCATCGACTCGCGCTCGATTGTCCGGGCGATCTTAGGCATAGCCACCGGGCAAAGCGGTTCCGGCGGGGGCAGCACCCTGACGCAGCAAACGGCTAAAAACCTGTTTGAGACGCGGGAGGAGAAGTTTAAGGGCGTGCTGGGCAACATCCCGATCATTCGGACAGTGATCGCTAAAACGAAAGAATGGATTCTGGCGGTGCGGTTAGAACGCAACTACACCAAGCAGGAGATCATGATGATGTACCTCAACACGGTGTCGTTCGGCAATAACACGTACGGTATTAAAACGGCGGCTAAAACGTACTTCAGCAAAGAACCCTGGAGGCTGAGTGTCGAAGAAAGTGCCTTGCTGGTCGGGATGCTGCAAAACCCGTCCCGCTACGATCCGCGGGCGTTTGAAGACCGCGCCCTGCAACGCCGGAACGTAGTGCTGGGCCAAATGCGGAAATACGGCTTTCTGTCCATGCCGCAGTTCGTCCAGTACAAAATGAAGCCGATTAAACTCGACTTCAGCATCGAAAACCAGAACACCGGCATCGCGGCATACTTCCGAACGGTCATTAAGGACGATCTCACCAAGTGGATCGACGAGTACAATGACGCCAATCCCAACGCCGAACTGAACCTGTTTACCAGCGGTCTGAAAATCTATACGACCATCGACTCACGGATGCAGCTCTACGCCGAAGCCGCCGTGATGGAACACATGCGCGATCAGCAGCGTAAATTTTACGAACACTGGCGCGGCCGAAATCCGTGGGTGTTTCGGGATAAGAACAACAAATGGGTCGAGATGCCGGGATACATCACGGGCGTAGCCAAAAAATCGGCACGGTATCAGGCGTTAAAAGTGGCACTGAACGGCGATGAAAAAGCGATTTGGGCGACCATGCGGCAGCCGGTCAAGATGAAAGTGTTCGTGTACGGCGGTCGGCGCAACGAAAAGGACACTACCATGAGTCCGCTCGATTCGCTGAAATATTACAAACGGCTGCTGCAGACCGGCTTCATGTCAATGGACCCCAACAGCGGCCACGTAAAAGCCTGGGTGGGCGGTATCAACTTCAAGCACCTGAAATTCGACCACGTCCGGCAGGGGCGTCGCCAGCCGGGGTCGACGTTTAAGCCGTTTGTGTACCTGACCGCGCTCAACGAAAGTTACCTGACACCCTGCGACCACGTAACGGATCAGCCGGTCGTGTTTGCCCACGGCGAAGACCATAACGGCGGACCACCCTGGCAGCCCAAAAACTCGAACGGCCGGTACAGCTATCAGAGTTTGTCTTTGCGCGAAGCCCTGGGTAACTCGATCAATTCGGTCAGTGCGTACCTCATCAAGAAAACGGGCGCGGGGGCGGTCATCAAAACAGCGCAGAAAATGGGCATCGAAAGCCCGCTGACCGAAAACCCAACGCTCTGTCTTGGCACGAGCGATGTTACGGTATTTGAGATGGTGGGCGCCTATTGCACCTTCGCAAACGGCGGCTACCACGTAAAACCCATGACGATTCTGCGCATCACCGACAAAAACGGCAATGAGTTAAAGCGGTTTACGGTACAGGCCAATCAGGTCATCAGTGCGGACAAAGCCTACGACATGCTGCATATCATGCGCGGGGCTACCGAGGAGCCAACCGGCACGGCATCGCGGCTACGTGTTCAGTACAAATTGCTGGAGGGTGGCAACCAGATTGCCGCCAAAACGGGTACTACGTCGAGCTACTCGGACGGCTGGTTTATGGGGATGACCCAAAATTTAGTGTCGGGCCTGTGGGTTGGTGGCGAAGACCGGACCATTCACTTCCGGTCGCTGGAATTTGGGCAGGGCGCCCGGATGGCCATGCCGGCGTGGGCGTTGTACATGCAGCGGGTGTACAAAGACCCGTCGCTGACGCGTTACAAACCGGAACCGTTCCGCAATCCGAACAACTACAAAATCGATTGTGGCGGCTACTACATCGACTCCTCGCAGCGGTATATCCCGCCCAAAGTTGTGCCGTCACAGGATGAGGATATCCTGAATTAAAGCGCATCACCGCTGCTCAACAACACCGGGTTAAAACCCGGCGCAAGGCAACGTTGCCAACTTGTTTTTGCGCCGGGTTTTAACCCGGTGTTGTTGCATCCTACCCCAAGTTTCCGGCAACCTTTCACCCGATTTGCTTGTTTTCTATCACCTATGGCAGAATTTGATTACAAGCAGGAACTGGCGCGGGTTCCCCACGAACCGGGCGTATACCGCTACTTCGACGTGTCGGGCGAGGTGATTTACGTGGGAAAAGCCAAAGATCTGCGGAATCGGGTCAGCAGTTATTTTACCAACTCCAAACAGCACGACCGCAAAACGCTGCGGTTGGTCAGTCAAATCCGAAAGATCGAGTTCACCATCGTTAATACCGAATTCGACGCGCTGCTACTGGAAAACCAGCTCATCAAACGGTACCTGCCCAAATACAATATCCTGCTCCGGGACGATAAAACCTACCCGTTCATTTGCGTCACCGACGAGCCGTTTCCCCGCGTGATTACCACCCGGCGCATCGACCGGAAGCTGGGCACCTTCTACGGTCCGTTCGCCAATTTGAAACCGATGTATACCGTGCTGGAGATGTTCAGCCAGTTGTTCACCATTCGCACCTGCAACTACAACCTGACCCAGGATAACATTCAGGCGGAAAAATTTAAAGTGTGTTTAGAGTACCACATCGGAAACTGCAAAGGCCCCTGCGAAGCCAAACAGCCCGAAGCGGAATACCTCAAAGACATCGAACAGATTCACCACATCCTGAAGGGTCATTTGAAACCGGCTCAGGATTATTTCAAAGGCCGGATGGTAGCCGCAGCTAATGACATGGCGTTTGAGCAGGCGCAGGTGATGAAAGATAAACTCGACGTTTTGCAGCGGTTCCAGAGCAAGTCGACGGTGGTGAACCCCAAGATTGCCGACGCCGATGTGTTTACCATTGCTTCGGACGAATCGGCCGCTTACGTCAACTTTATGAAGGTTGTCAACGGTACCATTATTCAGGCGCATACGGTGGAGGTAAAGAAAAAGCTCGACGAGCCGGAAGCCGATTTGCTGGCCATGATTATCGTTGAGTTCCGGGACCTGTACGGATCAGCCGCCAAAGAGATTATCACCAACATCCCGCTCGATGTCGACCTGAAAGCCGAAATTACCGTTCCCCAAATCGGCGATAAGCGCAAGCTGATGGACATGTCGCTGAAAAACGTGCTGTACTTCCGGCGCGAACGACAGGACCGGGCCTCTGCCGAGGCAACCGCCAGTGCCAGCAAAAAAGACCGGGTGTTGATTAAACTGAAGCAGGATTTACAGTTAAAAGCCCTGCCGACGCGCATAGAGTGTTTCGATAACTCCAACATCCAGGGTACCAATCCGGTAGCGGCTATGGTCTGCTTCATCGACGGCAAACCAGCCCCGAAGCAATACCGCCATTTTAGCATCAAAACCGTGATCGGGGCGAACGACTTTGCGTCGATGTACGAGATCGTCACACGTCGGTACACGCGGGTGCTGGAAGAAGAAACCGGCCTGCCCGATCTGATTATTATTGACGGGGGCAAAGGGCAACTAAGTGCGGCCTGCGATGCCCTGAAAGCCCTGAACCTCTACGGGCAAGTGCCGATTATCGGCATTGCCAAGCGACTGGAAGAAATCTATTTCCCCGAAGATTCACTGCCGCTGTACATCGACAAACGCTCGGAGTCGCTCAAGCTTATCCAGCGGTGCCGCGACGAAGCTCACCGCTTTGCCATTACCTATCACCGCGACAAGCGCAGCCGCAATAGCCTGATCAGCGAACTGGAGAACGTAGACGGCATCGGCAAAAAAACGGCGGCCAAGCTTCTCAAATACTTTAAGGGTGTCACCAAGATCAGAGACGCCGAATTTGACGATGTAGCCAGCGTAGTCGGTCAGGACAAAGCACTGAAAATCAAGAAGTATTTCGAAGCGATGGTCGATCAGTAGTAGATAGAACACCGTATTTTTGTCATGCTGAGCGGTCCGCCGGTGCGGAACGAAGGCTCTTCGAGACAAAGTAGCTAAGATGCTTCCTTACGTCAGCATGACAAAAAACAAAAAAGGAGCCAATCGGCTCCTTTTTCATGTCCTAACATAGTATTCTTAGTACTCCCAGAGGCCGTGTTCGGTTTCCATCAGTTCGTTTTCCAACTGATACGACTTTAACAGGCCTTCACGGCTGCCATACTGCGAAATCAGATCTTTGTCGGCCGGATTTGCCACTTTCGTGATGCGACCATAAAACAGCCGCAGGTCAAAAGCATCGGCTAAGTTGCGGTGCTGCGCCTGGTTTTGTGGGTTGTACCAGATGAATTTCTTCGGATCACTGCGGAACAGTTTGTCCAGATCTTTATACTTGAAATAAGCAATGGGTACTTCCAGACCAGCCGGGTTGGCATCAGCAGGCAGATACAACGCCACCGTCTGAATGTCGTAATACAACCGCGACCGCTTCTTATCGAATACCCAGTCTTCCTTCAGTTCCAGGATGTTCAACTGATTGGCGAAGTACTCATCACCCAATGGAGCCGCTACTTTTGCCACGGCAACCGTGTCTTTTTTCACCTCTACCGGAGCCGTCAGTTTCGAGCCTTTCTTGCCTTTCCCTTTAGTAGAAACAGTTGCCTTCTTTCTGGGTGCCGGAGCGCCCCAGCCATCATCCACTACAGCCGGTTTTTTCGGAGCGGACGTGCCCCATCCATCGTCGGCCTTTTTGGTTGCGTCCTTTTTCGGCGTATCCCAACCATCGTTAGTTGCCGCACCGGCAGTACCATCCGCCTTGAAGCCGGCAGCAATCTCCTCAGCCGACAAACCGCCCCCCGAATTGGGCATAACCAGCTTTTCGTTGAACTTGGTAAGGTCCATCTTGGTCTTTACCGAATCACTCGGATAAGCATCCAGCAAACCGGCTTTTACCGCGTCGATCAGGTAGCGCGAAATCTCATTGTTCTTCGAGAACATCGACTGATTCTGCTTCTCGCGCAGGTCGATCCGACGCCAGAGCGTCTTTTTCATCATGATGTCACCGTCGTTGATGGGCCGAACCGACAACGGGTTGACGCCGTTGTTGGCTTTCTCCTGCGCCATCGCTCCTCCTGCGCCAACCATCAGCAGCGCGGCAGCAGTTGCCATCGCCACATCAAACCGTATCGTTTTTACCTGCTTCATTGTCTGACGATTTTATCTGTCTTATTTGTCTCTTTAACGATGTTCAACGGCCTTTAGTACGCTTAGTTCAACGGAACTTGCTTCAACGGCTTTCCCATTTGTACATCGCTGATATCTCCTTTAAAGTTTCGGCGCTGTACACCTTCTACTTCAACGACATACCGGTCACCGGCCTGAGCTTCTTGGGCCAATGACCCGATAGAACCGCCTGAGCCGCTTAACTGAACACTACCTACCCGGCGATTTCCACGAGCTAAGTTTACGGTTATACCTGTAATGCGATAGTTGGCGTCTTCCGGGTTGAAATTCCTGAAACTTTCGTCAGCCACTGCCTTCACATTTATACTACGAACCTGCGCGGCTGGTACCCCCCGCTTCTCGTCGACCAGTGTGCCACCGGCATAAAATTCGATTGTTGGCTTTGGCACCCGGTTTACCCGGAAGGTCTCGGTACCCAGCAGACTACCTGCGTTACTTACGTTGACAGATACCTGCGCGGAGTTTGGCACAACAGTAACTTTGCCTTTACCCCCTCCCTGCAACACTTCAGCACCGCTGGCGGTAATGCTCGGGTTCCAGAGGGCACCCAACTGCGGGCTTTGAATGCTCAGTTTATTGGCGCAACCTAAATACATCGGCGGCAACGTACCGGTTTCGATCTGATACGACGGCTTGGCTACGAAATACTCCTGATTGAACGTCGCTGTCTTGTTTTCGCCGTTTGGTTGCTGATACGAAATCGTACCCACCAGTGTCCGGCGAGCCAACCCGTTTTTATCGTATGAACCGCCCTGCGCCGTAAATTCGATAATACCCGTTCCGTCAACAACCCGAACCGGACCACCACTCAGGCTCATGCGGGGCGAAATTCCCGAGGAGGAAGCGGCCAAGAACATCTGTCCTTTGAACTTCGTACCGGCCACAACGACTTTCGATTCCATACTGAGCATGGCCAGAATCTTATCAAATTTCACGTCCTGCGCACCCACTTTCGAGGCTAAATAATCCAGTACCTGACTTTCGACCCGACGCACATCCGATTGCTTCTGGCTCAGAACGGCCAATGCAGCCGGTACGGGTGTCTGCGCAAAATTCAGTTCAGCAAAATCTTTTCGGCGTTGTTCAGCCGAGCGGTTGGCAATTGGATCATCTTTCCCGTCCAGCCCCAGCGACGCGTATTTGGCGTTCGTAACTTTACCCATGTTATCGGTAAAGCCATTCAGACTGGTTTTGAGCTTGTAAGCCTCACCGTTGCGGTTAGTGCCGCCAATCATGATCTGTGCTACTTTCTCTTCTTCACTAAGGTTTTTGATGTTACCGGCTTCGTCGGTACCACCACCGGCCTCGGTCGTAATGCGCTGCTTCAGGCCATCAATTTCAGTAATGAGATCAGCTGTTTGCTTGCGAACGTCATCGGCCTGTTTAATAATCGCAACGTCGGCCGGGCGACTACCCGACTTCTCGACGGTAGCCCGGATGTTTTCCAGTATTTTCTGGTTAATCTGACTCGACGCGCTAACGGATTGTTCCAGACTGTTATTGAGCAGGACGAATTTTTCCAGAATGGCCGATGTCACCTGCAACGCAAGCAACGCGGTTAATACCAGATACATCATCCCGATCATCTTCTGACGGGGTGTCTCTTTTCCACCTGCCATAATTCGGGGTAGTTATTTGTAGTTTGTGGTTAGAAAAAGTTTGTGGTTTGTGGCTAATGGTTGGTAGTTGAAAAAACTACGAACTACCAGCCACAAACCACGAACTCATTTAGGCATTCGTGCCGCGCATAGCGGTCAGCATGCTGCCGTATACATTATTCAGCGACGCGAGGTTGCCGGTCAGTTTGGAGAGTTCGGTTTTGAACTGCTGCGTATCGCGGCTGGCATCGGCCATGTTCTGCATGGCTGAAGTAAGGTTACCGTAGAAAGCGTTCATGGCTTTCAGGTGCTTGTTAGTATCCTGCAATTCCAGTTCATACACGGCGTTCAGGGCACCCATGTTCTTGGTTACTTTCTGGAACTGATCGCGGTAATCTTTGGCATCGGTCGTGGCATCGGCCATCGAACTCATTGCCGTGATGGCTGTACCATAGGACTTATTCATTTCCGTGATCGACTGCGACGCCGATTTCACGTTCCGCGAGTACTCGTTCGTGGCTACTGTTGCGTCGGTCAGGTCGGTCAGTTTCGAAACGGTATCGTTCAGGTTACGGAAACCCGATCCCAACCGCTCAAACACCTCCGGCGTTACTTTGGCCTGCGCCAGCATCTGGTCCATGTTACCGGTTAAGCCGTTGGCCTGAGGAGCCGGTTTACGCACTTCACCTTTAAAGTCGGGGGCCAGTTCGGGATATACTTTTTCCCATTCGTAGGCATCACCCGATGTGGCGGGGAAAATGAAACTCTGAATGGCATAAAGACTAAAAATGACGGCTTCGGTAATCAGACCGGCGGTCAGCAACCAGCCCAGCGATTCGATGTGTTGAATTTTTGCCATTGCGCCGAGTACAACGACGGCGGCACCGGCACTATAAATGGTTGGTACAAGACGGTCCCAAACGAAATTAACTTTTCCTGCGGCCATGAGAATGATTAACGACTGATTGAATTGATTATGGGGTAATTACTGTGGACTGATTACGCTTTTTTGGTGGTCTTCTTGCTGCTTTTGCTGCTGCTGGCTTTGGCACCGCCCCGGCTACCGCGCATGGATGCGGTACGACCTTCGAGGTTATCCATCACGCACCGGAAACCAATGTATGACCGCTTGGCATCTTCGTATTCGTACGTGCGGGTACCGGTTTCGAGGTAGTAGGCAATGTCTTTCCACGACCCGCCCCGAACCACTTTACGCGGTTCGTCGGGGTTCTGATTGTCGGGGTTCATGTCCCAGACGATCGCGTTGGCGTTGTCGGAGAAGGCGTCGCGGCACCACTCAGCCACGTTACCAGCCATGTTGTATAAACCGTAGTCGTTGGCACTGTAAGCATTGGCCGGTGCAGTGTATGGATAGCCGTCGGCGTCGAAGTTACCGCGCTGTGGTTTGAAGTTGGCTAAGTAACAGCCTTTGCCATTGGCGACGTACGGATTACCCCAGGGATATTTGGCCCCTGCTTTGCCACCACGGGCAGCCCACTCCCACTCGGCTTCGGAAGGTAACCGGAAACGGGGCGACAGGTACTGACCTTCTTTTGTACGACTGTCGTTGTAGATGGCAGTCCGCCATTGGCTGAAGTGCTGAGCAGCTTTCCAGCTTACGCCCACCACCGGGTAGGTATCAAACGCCGGGTGCGCAAAGTAATATTCCAGCATCGGGTCGCCATTGTGGTATGTAAAGTCATTTTTCCAGACGGCGGTGTCAGGATAATATCGCGCCATGATTTCTTCCTCGCCCAGCGTGGAGACGGAGTCGGCGAGCAACGCGTTCACGTACTGACGGTATTCGTGGTTGGTGATCTCAGTGTCATCCATGTAGAAGGAACTGATCGTCACCTGCCGGTTCATGTTGATTTGGGTAGCAGCTACGTCTTCGTCGGCCTGACCCATGATGAACGACCCCGAGGGAATCAGCACCATGCCATAAGGCGTATCCTGCTTGTAGCCGGGACGACCTTTGGCGGTTATCTCACCATTGGTAATACCGACTTCGCCCCCTTTTCCGCCCTTACCCATCTTCGATTTAATAAATCCGCAGCCCTGCACCAGCAGAATCGTTGCCACCGCCAGTATGCCCCGGGTTGCATTAGTAGTAAACCAATTATACTTCATCATCATTAGGGTACTTTATACGTTTGTGCCAGACCAGTCTAAAAACGAAAATCCGTCTTGTTATTGTATGTTAAAATTCTTTATTCGCCGGGACGCTTACTGTCCACTTCTCAGTGACATTTTAGGGCACTAAACTTCGCTATGCCCCTTTTGCTCAAAAATAAGCCACTCCCGGCAAACTGCCTAACAATAATACTGCCAAAACCGAAGCGTTCTACGTCGTTCACGCTCAATACCGGAAGCGGGGTGTGCGGACAATTGGCTTCTTGCGGGCATCGGGTGCCGGGAAGGCATAACTCAACTGAATCTCCTGCGATGTCGCGCTTTTGGCCCGTAGCTGACTGGTCGTAAAATCAATAGCATAGGCAAACCGCAGGGCATTGTTTTTCAGCAAACTGACGCCAACCATCGCCGTCGGTGCATCCTGCTGCCGGTACGAAGCCCCGATGAAATAGCGCGTCTGATACGTAACTAATACGTTCGCATTCAGCGAAGAGCCTTTAAAGCCAGTCTCGTTGCTGTACTGGTACAAAATCGACGGCTGCACATCAAAATCGTAGCCAACACCCAGTTTGTAGCCGGCCGTCAGGAACGTAGAGCGGTTTAATGGGTTCAGCCCTATACTCGGCCCCAGTTTATAGGAAGGCTGCGTCAGGTGTTTCATGCTAATCCCTACCCAATAGTCGGTGGTGGCGTAATAAATACCAGCCCCCAGATCGGGTTGCGACTGACCGTAGCGACCAGCCGGAATCAGTGGGTCACCGGGTTCGTAGGGCCGAAGCAAGTCGTTATTAAAACTCTGACTATATAAACCGCCCTGCACCCCAAACGACAGCGTACCATTCTTCAATGCCAGCCGATACGCGTACGAGAGTTGCACCGTCTGATTGGTTTGCGGACCCGCTGCATCGTTGAAGGCATAGATGCCTATCCCGCTCTTAATCTTAGCCAGCGGCATGTTGTACGAGACAATCTGAGTGTTGAACGCGCCACCCGGATCAAACGAAGCCTGATAGCCGGCATACTGCGTCCGGTGGGTAAGCTGCAACCGCGAAACGCCTTCGGAACCAGCCGCTGCCGGGTTGTAATACACTTGATTAAACATAAACAAACTCACCTGTGGGTCCTGCTGCGCCCGCACCGGACAGACCGATAGCAGGAATAAGAAGCATGCCAAACCGTAGAACGTACGCATCATAGTGGATTGAATCGGGGGCTAACTAAACGCTGGGTAGCAGTTTACCACTTAACGCCGGATAACACAAAAATATTGGCCAAAAAGAGAGGTCGAGCCACAGAGATCGACCGATAATCCGACCGCTGTGTTTCGACCTCTTCTAAACGCCGGGGTCCTAATTATTGTTGGCTTTTTTGATGTACAGTTCCAGTGCTCCCGTCATAGACGGTGCATTGGGCAGCGGGGCTTCGATGTCTAAAATCAATCCGGCATCGGTAATCGAGCGGGCGGTTGTAGGACCAAACGCGGCTACCCGAATGCCGTTCTGCCGGAAGTCGGGGAAGTTACTCAGCAATGACCCCACGCCCGACGGGCTGAAGAACGCAATAATATCGAACGACGCTATGTCCAGATCGGTCAGATGGGTTGGTACGGTCTCATACATCACGGCTTCGGTAAAGTGCAGGCCGCTGGTATCCATGAACTCCGGAATGTCGTTGCGCCGGATGTTGGAACAGGGAAAGAGAAATTTCTCGGTTTTGTGCTTCTTGATCAGGTCGAAAAGCTCCGTTGCCGTTTTGCTGCCCGAAAATATCTTTCGCTTACGGATCACGATGTATTTCTGGAGGTAATTGGCCGTCTGCTCCGAAATGCAGAAGTACTTCATCTCGGCCGGTACTTCGACGCGTAACTCCTGGCAGATGCGGAAAAAGTGATCAATGGCGTTCCGACTGGTAAAGATGATGGCCGTATGATCGAGGATATTGATTTTCTGCCGTCGAAAATCCTTACCGGCCACGCCCTGAATCTGGATGAACGGCCGGAAGTCGATCTTGAGGTTGTACTTACTGGCTAAGTCAAAATACGGAGATTTTTCGTCGGCGGGTCGGGACTGGGTCACCAGAATGCTGCCTACGCGGGTAAGCCGGTCCTGGGTATTGGGTGTGTTTATTTCGTTCATTGAATCTACCTCGTTTCAGGGGGTCGATGCCTGACTTCATCCTTAGCTAATCTACCCTGTTGATCTAAAGTGCAAAACGCACGCCAATCAGCAGGGGAATCAATTCAACGAGACAAAGGTACGAAAATAAATACAGATTCTTGACCGATACCAGGCCCCGGATCACCAGATAGAGCAACCCCGTCCGTACGATATAGAAGATAACAAAGGGCACCAGCAGGTAAGTACTCAGCCAGGCGGTCTGCTCCAGATTATAGGCCACAACGGTACCCAGCAACGCCACCGCCGAGAAGAACAGCAGATCGGACTGTAATACCTTAACGAAGTGCAGATTGGTAATCGAATCCAGTTTATACAGTCCACCCAGAATGGCCAGTGCCACATACTTGCCCATGAGCAGCACAAACACATAGCCGCTGAGCAGGAAAAAATCGGCAATCAGGGCGGGAAGTTGCTGACCGTTCAACAACAGGGTTCGCGAGGCAAACAGGTCGATGTTGCGGCTTTGGACAAACAGCAGCATGAAGGCCACCAGAAAACTAAGGTTCAGCGTAAACAATAGCGTAGGGCGGCTGAGCGATTTGGTTGCCAGAAATGATTCGTCGCGCAGGCGCAACGCCAGCAGGTCGAGCGGATTGTAAAAAGCCAGGAACGCCCGCTGGTAGTACGTAAACAGAAACGCGTGGGTCGCCAGCAGAAAAAGCAGAGCCAGCGAAAAGAAGTTGGTATACACCGACGATGGCCGGGGCCGCACACTCAGCGCATCGTCGCTGAGTACGACCTGTTGCACCGACGATTTGGGATAACCGATGAAAACCGATTTATCGGCCGCACCAGCCGCCCCATAGATCGTCAGAAAAATCTGCGGCTTGCGGTAAACCCTGAACAGGCTGTCAATATCCATTACCTGCCAGCTACCGGCGGGCAGGTTGCGCCGGAGGGCCGCGTCGATAAACAGGTAGCCGGGCTGCCGGGTCGAAATGAGCAGTTTGTAATGCCGGTTGCTTTCCAGATCGACAAATGCGCTGATGGCTGTGGCCCCCGTGTGCAACTCGTCGATGTAGGGCATGTACGCTTTATTGGCGGCATCGAACACCTGAAAATCGTTGTTTACATCGCGGACGGGATAATACTGCTGATCCGGCCCGATGCCCTGCCGACTATTGGGCGTCTGCGCCCGACCAGCCGATGTGCCCAGCAAACAGAGTATGAAAAAACAAAAACGAAAAAGTACGGCTGGCATACGAAAAAGCCGGAACGGTTCGGTTCCGGCTTGGCAAAGATAAGGAAAACGCGTACGATCTTTCAGCAACCGGACGGCTCGACTACCGGCCCAGCGCCTGTAACATGGTTTCGCCGATGAGTGCAGGCGACTCCACCACATGAATACCGCATTCGCGCATGATGGCCATTTTGGCGGCCGCCGTATCGTCGGCACCACCCACAATGGCCCCGGCATGGCCCATCCGCCGACCTTTTGGGGCCGTTTGACCGGCAATGAAGCCAACAACCGGCTTTTTGTTACCTGTCGATTTAATGTAGTGAGCTGCTTCGGCTTCCATACCGCCACCGATCTCGCCAATCATCACGATGGCTTCCGTATCGGGGTCGTTCATGAGCAGTTCAACGGCTTCTTTGGTCGTTGTGCCAATGATTGGGTCACCACCGATGCCAATGGCCGTCGACTGGCCCAAACCGGCTTTCGTCAACTGGTCAACGGCTTCGTAGGTCAATGTACCGGATTTGGAAACGATACCGATGGTACCTTTTCTGAAGATAAAG
>JBBQLG010000001.1:0-154125 GCA_038327655.1 Cytophagales bacterium | reverse complement strand
CCCGTTGCATTCAGAAACAAAAAATTGCGGTAGTCGAGACTCAAATCACCATACACCCCGAATAACTCGCGCCGACTGTAGAAGTTCGAGGCCACGTTTGACTGGGCATTGGCAAAGGTGTATAGCTGATCGATGTTTAGCCCCTCCGACAGCACCCGCGACCGCCGGTTGGTCCGTTGGTTGAACTGATGACCGACGATGCCCTTGACGGTCCAGTTGGCACTGAGCCGACGGGTAACCGTTCCGATGAGGTCGGTCTGGAGTTCACGTTCGTAGATTTCGTTAGTGTCGAACTGGCCATTCAGCCGCCCGCGTGTGCCCCGCCTGGTAACCGACCTGCGGTTTTCGGAGAAGAAATCTGTTCCGGCGCGGGCCGTTATGTTGAACCAGGGGGTTACCTCGTAACTCAGACTGGTTCCCCCATACAGCCGGTCAACGGAGTTGCTGAACTTATTGAAGGTGGTGATAAAGTAGGGGTTGTTCTGTACACCGTTGAGGTCAATAGCCCGCGCCAGATCGCCCGTCCAGCCGTCTACGCCCCCCCGTACTCATCAACTCAACACATACCTAAACAAACTCGCTATAGCGGAAACACCCGTTAAAAATCAATTGATTTTTAACGGGTGTTTCCAGCAAGCCTTCCGGGACAGTCGTAGCCTGAACGACTGCCAGAGGTGAGTCCGGTTACAATTTCTCTTTAACAACTTTTACGTCTTTCTTGACCTGATCTTTCAGCAAATGACCTTCCATCTTCATGGCCGCCTTCCGGTCCGCTTTCAGTGCTTTCCTGTCTCCCCGCATCTTGTCGGCCTGCCGTGCTTCTTTATTGGCAATCAGGTCGGCTTTATCCGCTGCAACCTGGTTTTTTGCCTGGGCTTCGGCAACTCGCTTCTGTGCCTTGGTGTCCTGAGCCTGAACGCCCCCCAAACTCAGCGCGAGTGCGCCAAGAATCAACCAAATCTGCATTTTTTTCATGATCGTTATACCAAGTGGTTTTAGATATTGTACCGGGCAAAGCTAACGCGCCCCGAAGCCAATACAAGTAAACCCCTGATTAAAAGACAATTAAATAGATGAGAAACGAGTTGACACGATCAGAAGAGTCACTACTGTTGCTCGTGGCTGGTCTATTTATGGCAGGGTACGCTGGGCTTGACGATACAGTGCAATACGACCCGAATGCGGGGAGCGAGTGGCCCAATACTGTACATGGGATTCTTCAGGAATCGGTAGATACCCATCTGAGAAAAATGATTGCGCTATGGTCAATCTAATTCCGGCTCATCGGCCAACTTTTCCAAACTGTCTCTAATAGCTTCCTCGATGGAGTGCGAGCGCTTGAGGTCGCCGGTTTGTTTAGTTACCGCAGCCATAACCCGGTAGTGATCCTGGAGAACTTTCAACTCTTCCTCGGTGAGATTCTCCACACTCACCAACCGATTGCTGGCAGCCCGATTAGCCGCGATCAACTCATTTAGTTTAAGCTGCACCGCAATCGCTTCTTTATTCTGAGCCTTTTGGATTAAGAAGACCATCAAAAACGTGATGATCGTTGTGGATGTATTGATAACGAGCTGCCAGTTGGCAGAGTACTGAAAAAGAGGCCCGGTTGCGCCCCAAACCACTACGGACACAGTTGCTACCAAAAAAGCGGTTGAACTGCCGGTGAATTGCGTAATGCGTTCGGCAAATCGCTCGAAATGAGCCGCTAACGAAGACGTTTTGACCTGGGTTTTCATGATGATTGAGATTAATTGGTTAAACAGGGTAAACAAACAGTCCCGGTCTGTCCCGTTGTTAGCGACCATGACCCCGACCGCCCGGTCGCCCCGGTCGCCCGTGTCCCCGGCCTATTCCCAGTAGTCCACCGCCATCGGTACGCGGTAGCCCATACCGGACATAAACCCCATAAAATGTTTTTGAGGCATCCGCCACCTCGTTGCTAAAGTCGTAATAACCTGTTGTGAGGCCAATGCCCCACCGCTTGCTGACCTGGGCAAAAATGTTGTAACTCAATTCGAGCATCAGGCTACCGGACTTGTCGAAAATGCGCCCCGCACCAATGGTCATTTCGTTGGCGAAAATCCCGTAGTTGCAAACATCCATCGTGACGCGGCCTTCCAAAAACAACGTCGAGTCCGGTCGCTGCGAGACCCGACCAAAAGCAAGTCCGAAGTCAACGACGTTGTATGATTTACCGATTTCAATGCTTTGTGGTACCCGGTCAGCTCGCTTACCTGCCCCCGTGTAAATAGCGAATGGCATGGCCCGCACATACCAGGGTAAACTCCGAAATGAATAACTCGAACCGGGCCGGGTGGTATCGGCCAGCGCTGGCAGTTGGGCCGTGATCGGACTCGGCGCAAACGGTACGGCAGATTGGGCCATGGCTCTTTCGGAGCCGAAGCGAAATAAAGTAAACAGCAGAACCAGTGGTATCGTTTTCAAGGGGAATCAAGTTGACAAATGAATGCGATAGATGAACCGATAATAGTCAGTCGGTACGAACCCGGTTTTCCGGTCTATACCCATCAGAATAAGCGCACACGCTAACAGCCACCCCACCAGTGTACCAGTAATTCCCGGCCCTGCTGCCAGTCAGCCAGGGCTTCGGCCATCGAAACAGTGGGCGGTATCCCCGCATACCTGGCCTGGTGCCAGGCCAATAGTTGTACACTGACCGCATATTCCATAGCCAGTAAAGGGAGCTGAACCAGTCCTGGACTGAACGAAATGCGGGCTGCTCAACCTCGCCTGCCTGCACCAATTGCCGGCAGGATTCACCTGAGTAGTAAAAAAGTTCACAATCCTGATAGCACTGATGTTTCATCATTTTCTTATCCATCCTACAGAGGTTATCCAGGCACCCTCATTTATGGCCTCGTCCTTACGATCTATGCGGGCCATTTTTTGCTGTTCTGCGCCGGCGATACCCCGCTTATTGCCCGAAGCAACACCGCCGAATGGACAAGTGGTTTCATCTGTACTAAAGTCTTTTATATGTGTAACCGCTTTACACCCATGAACGAAGTGCTATCCCCGACGAAGTGGTAAGAAGCAACGGGTTAACTGAGCATCGAAAACGTAGTGTAGCGGCCTGCCGGTACGATCAACTCGGCTGAGTCATTTTGAAACCTGTTATTCCTTTTTTTATAGTGTTAATCGCTTTTTAACCATCCTATAATTTCATTTTAATACGAATTGGTTACTGTTAATATTGGCATAACACCCGCTGCCTGATTAGACCGGAACTTTGTCGCGCTAACAAACTTCGGAATTCGTCAATGAAACATTATGTATTAACCGCCCTATTTGCCCTCTGTGCTGCCTTTGGCGCACAGGCTCAGGTAACGACCAGTTCGATCAGCGGTCTCATCACCGACCGCAAAAGCGAAGCACTGCCCGGAGCCACCGTCCAGGCTGTGTATACGCCCACCGGAGCGAAGTACGCCACCGTCACCGACCTTGATGGACGCTACCGCATCAACAATATGAACGTCGGCGGCCCCTACACCATCACCGTCACATACATAGGCTACACCACCGAAACCCGCCCCGACGTAACCCTCCAACTCGGCGAAACGGCCAGCCTGAATATCATCCTCAACGATGCCAGCCAGACTCTGACCGAAGTGGTCGTGAAAGGAACCCGCGATGGCGAACGTACCGGAGCCGGACTTAACATCGGCAACGAAACCATCCGCCGGTTGCCTACCCTGTCGCGCAGTCTCACCGACGTGACCCGCCTGACCCCCCAGGTCAACGCCCAGAACTCCTTCGCCGGGACTAATTTCCGCTACAACAACGTTACCGTTGACGGAGCCATCAACAACGATGCTATCGGCTTCAGCCCGTCCCTCGGCGGCTCAACCGGTACCACCGGACAGCCCGGCTCCAGCACCCGAACGAACCCCATCAGCTTAGATGCCATTCAGGACGTGCAGGTCGCGGTGGCCCCCTTCGACGTGCGGCTCGGCAACTTCCTGGGCGGTTCGGTCAACGCCGTGACCCGCAGCGGCACCAATACCGTCACCGGATCGGTCTATGGATTTGGCCGCTCGGCGGGCTTGGTTGGCAAGTGGAACGGAGCCTCCGACGCGAATGAAAAGCTGCCCACCACCTTCCAGGAATATCAGACCGGTGTGCGGGTGGGCTTCCCCCTTATCAAAGACAAACTATTCTTTTTTACCAACGAAGAAATCACCAACCGACGAGACCCCATCCAGTATCAGGCCGGTACGCCTTCGTCGCTCATCAAGGATGTAGCCGTCGCCCAGCAGATCAGCGATTTTGTGAAGACCAATTACGGTCTCGATGCCGGCTCGTTCGGTGATTACTCGATCTACGCCAAAAGCACCAAGTTATTCAACCGCTTAGACTGGAACATCAATGCCAAAAACCAGTTGTCGATCCGCAACAACACCGTGTTTTCGGAAGCGACCAATTTAGAGCGCGACGCGGCCAACTTCCGCTTCGGCAGCATTGACTTTAAGCAGACCAACAACCAGAGCAGCACCGTGGCCGAACTCAAATCACAATTTGGGGGCCGGGCTTCCAACAGTCTCATTGTGGGCTACTCCTCGATTCACGACTTCCGCAACACCCTGTCCAACGTGCGGACGTTTGCTCAGGTTGAGATCGGCTACAACGGCGGCACGATCTTCCTGGGTAACGACCGCGAAGCATCGGTGTTTAACCTCAAGCAGAAAACGTTTGAACTGACCGACAACTTCACCTTCTACAAGGGCATTAACACCTTCACGGTGGGAACCCACAACGAGTTTTACGGCATTGATTACGGCTTTGTCAACTCGCCCAATGGCCGCATCGCCTACCGGAATCCGACTGAGTTTCTGGCTAAACTGCCCAACCGGGTGCGGGGCAACTACCCCTTCGGCGACGTTGGCAACAACCTTGACAACCAGTTCAACAACCCTTACGCCCACTTCAATGTCAACCTGCTGAGTGCCTACATCCAGGATGAGATTCAGGTCTCAAACCGGATCAAACTCTCGCCCGGTATCCGGTTTGACTATTCGGGCCTGCCCACCAAGCCCACCCTGAGTCCGCTGACGACCAGCTCGCCCGGCGACCCGGCCAACTACGGCAAGACCTATACTTACACCCCCCTGAACCAGATCACCAACACGTACATGAACAACGTGCAGGTCTCGCCCCGGATTGGGTTTAACATCGACGTGAAGGGCGACCGGAGCGTAGTGATTCGGGGCGGAACAGGCCTGTTTACGGGCCGGATTCCGTTTGCCTGGTTGGGTTACGCCTTCTATAACAACGGCGTGGGCTACGGCGCGTATGATTACAACAACAACGCCACGGCGGCCACCAAGCTGACGGGCGACCCGCTGATTGCCAACGGGGGTGTGCTGATTGACCAGAACGCGGCCAATGCCTCATTGGGCGGTAGCGTGAAGCGGACGCAGGTGGATTTGATCGACAACAACTTCAAGATGCCCCAGATGTTCCGCAGCAATGTGGCACTCGATTATTCGGTCGGCGGCTACAAGTTCACCCTCGAGGGCCTGTACACGAAGGTGATCCAGGATTTGAAGTTCCAGCAGGTGAATACCAAAGACCTCACCCGGTATTACAGCTACGACACCCAGAACCAGCAGCCGATCTACACGGCGGCCAACGGCTCGGCGGGGGCGCAGCGGATCGATAACAACTTTGCCAACGCCTATTTGCTCTCGAACACGAGCAAGGGCTATCGCTACAGCCTGACAGCGCAGGTACAGCGGAACCTACCATCGGGCATCGGTTTCTCGGCGGCCTACACCTACGGCAAGTCGTATGACATCACCAACGGGATTCGGAACTCGATGGAATCGAACTGGCAGTTGAATCAGACGCTGACCCCGAACGACCCGCAGTTGGCCTACTCGAACTTCGACACCCGCAACCGGATTGTGGGTACGGTGAACTACCGGCTGATCTGGAGCAAGCGTAATGCAACGACGGTCACGCTGTTTTTCTCGGCCCAGTCGGGTACGCCCTTCTCGTGGGGCTACGTGAACGCGACGGTTGACGGGACGGGGCAGGCCAACAGCCTGGCGTATATTCCGCGTGACCTGACCGAGGCCCAGAAGTTGCTGCCGACCAGTACTCAGGCGCAGGATTTTCTGAACTTTGTGAACGGTGACACGTACCTGAGCACCCGCAAAGGCATGTTTACGGAGCGCAACGGGGGCCGCACCCCCTGGAACAACACGGCTGATTTACGGATTCTGCACGAGATCAAACTCGGCGGAGCGCACTCGCTGCAGTTGAGCTATGACATTATCAACGTGCTGAACTTGGTGAGCAAGAAAGCGGGGTACTATTATTTCTCGCCGAACACGTTCAACTCAACGGCCTCGGTTGGTCTGGCGCGGGCGACGAACCCGACGACGGGCGACCCGACCTTTACCTGGACGGCCCCGGCGGCCCCGTATTCAGTTGACCCGCTGGCTTCGCGCTGGCAGATGCAGTTCGGGGTGCGGTACAGTTTCTAAGTCGGGCAACTCGGTGTGCGTCAGTACCAACGGCCCGGTCAGCAGATCGGGCCGTTGGTATTGGGACGTAGCGGATTATTTTTTGCTTTCCGGTTCTCTTTTCACCGTCTTCGTATCAACTCATGCGTGCCTTAGTCGCTAAACTCCAGCAGGCCCGGCTTGTGCTGACCCGGTTTGAGGGAACATTGGTTAACCTCCCGCCCGAAGAGCAGGACATCATGGCCGGGTTAGCTGGTGTTGTCAACGAGTTACAAGCCAAACATGAAGAGTATCAAACGCTGCTGGCGCGGTATCATCAACTCGCTACGACCCGGAATCGGTTTATCACGGATCCCGACAGTGGAGCCTGTGCGGTGTTGGCGGGGCTGGCAACAGCCCTGACCGAAGCCTTTGGGACGACCTCGAAGCCCCCGAACCCGTTAAGTGTGCAGCTCGGTGTGTTGCGCGGCCAGCGCCGGTTTCCCTGCCCGGCAGACCCGTTTCATCCTATCCACCGCAAAGCGTTCGTGCTGTTTCGGGAATCGAACCGGATTTGGCAGGAGCGGTGCGCCGGGTTGATCGGGGTGTTAGGGGTCGTGAACCCGGGTAAGCGCGAGGTGCATCTGCACGATTCGCAACAGTCGCTGGAAGCAATTCACGAGGAGATCGCGCAGATGACAACCGCACTCGACAGGCTTTATCCACACTTAGTCGATTGTTATCAGCAGCAGGAGGAGTTGTATCACATTCTCAATCTTCGGCTGGGCGTTGCCCGGCAACCCGTAAAACCCGGCCATTGATTCGGAACCCGGACTGATTTTTACCGCGCTAAACCCGCTGTGTGCCGGTAAAGTTGTGCTGTTTTTCTACCCAATATGCTCAAATTACGGTGCATAGCGATACTGCCCTACGCCCTGTTGCTGGCGGAAGTATTGACCCGGCTCGCCCTGACACAACGTGACAACAATAACGACTACATAGACTTACTTCAGGCCTGGAGCCTGCATTTTCAATCGCCGGTAATTGGGCAGGATCACGCCCGATTCGAGAACACGTGATATCAATCATATCCTTACCTGACCAGAATCATGTATTACCGGGATGCACACCCACACCTTTGTTGTGTCGAATAACAAGGTCCGGCAAAACCATAAATTATAATGGCAAACGAAATCGCCGATCATCACACAAAGGCCGCTACGCATCATACCGAAGCGGCCAAACACCACGCCGAAGCGGCTAAACACGCCGAAGCAGGCCACCACGAGAAAGCCGCCCATCACGCGGTGGTCGCCAAAGCCCACGATGCCCACGCCGACGAACACGCCACGTCAGCCGCCAAAGCACACGCCACGATGCATGGCAAGAAGTGATCGTCATTTGTCCCGCACAAAGACGGGCCCAATCCTGTCTTTGTGCCATTGGCTAACCTTATTTTAAGCATTATCAACTCAAAAAAAAATCATGAAAATTCTCCTGAGTATCTGTCTAAGCCTGCTGTTTGTTGCCGACCTGTCATTAGCAGCGACGGCCCAAAAAGCGGCTGTCAACGAGCATCATGCCAAAGTGCTTGAACATACCAAAGCGCTCAAAGACGGAGCGGGCATGACCAAAGCCAAGATGGAAGAACACACCAAACTGGCCGGTGAACACCTGACGAAAGCCGTGGAAGCCCACAATGCCATGACCGGGGCCGAGAAAGCCAAACCCGGCCACGCCGTTGTTGCCAGGCACCATACCGAGGCTATGGAACATCATAAAGCCTTGACAGAAGATGTCGAAAAAGCCAGTCCTGACCAGGCCAAAGTCAAAGCCCATGCTGGCAAGATGCACGATGCCATCTCGAAAGCGAGTACGCACCATAAAACGACCCACAAGTAACAACAGGAATCTGTTAACGCCTTGAAACAATCCACACAGACGATTGTGAAAAATGACGGAACACGGCAAAACGACGTGATGGGCCAACGCCGGGAAGCCGACGTTGCGGCCCGGGCCGCGCCCAGTGTGGTGAGCGTCCACAATGATCTGTTGGTTAAGTCTGTATAACGATGCCTGTTTTGTGGTTTTGGGTGAGGTGTCAGGCTATTCATCCGAAACCACAAAAAAAAACCGTTCACTGCAAAACGGTACTGTAAACGTCACCCAAAATAGTAACCCGACAAATGGGAAATCAACAGACTGCGTAGCAACCAAGAACTGGTCGGGAAAGCCGTTAATAAACTGCAAAAAGCCGGTTTCGACATGAAACACCTCTCGACTGTGGGCCAGGATCAGCATACCGAAGAAACTATTATCGGGTATTGCAATACCGGCGACCGGATGAAAAAATGGGGGGCATCGGTGCCTTCCGGGGTGGTATGTGGGCGTTGCTGTTTGGCCCGGCCTTGTTCATGATTTCCGGCTTCGTGCCGTTGCTCATTGCCGGGCCGTTTGTGACCTCGTTGGTAGCGGCTCTCGAAGGGGCGGTTGCTACTGGCAGACTCAGTGCTGGCGTGGTCTATCCGGGTGCATGGTCTCTTTGCCGGTAGTGTGGTGAACGGGGTACTTCGCTTGATAAACGGAATCGTGCTGTTGCTGCTGGCGGGTTGGATCATAAAATCGCTGTTAATCAGTCATACCGTGTTGTTGCCCGAATCGAAGCAGAATTAGGTTTTCTTACTTCGTACCTGATGCACATCATTGCCCGCTTGAAAATTGCCCTGCGAAACCTGGGGCCCGGTCTCATCACCGGGGCCAGCGACGACGACCCCTCCGGCATCGCCACCTATTCCCAGGCCGGTGCCCGGTTCGGCCTGACAACCCTGTGGACGGCCTGGATTACCTTTCCGCTGATGGCTGCCGTGCAGGAAATGTGCGCCCGCATCGGGGTCGTTACCGGGCAAGGGCTGGCCGGGGTAATCAAACAACACTACCCGGCCTGGCTGCTGTACCTGACGGTAGCGGTGAGTTTTCCGGCCATCACCCTCAATATCGGGGCCGACATCGCCGGGATGGGGGCGGTGGCGCACCTGCTGGCCCCCCGGATACCGACTGCCCTGCTCAATGTCAGCTTTACCGGCCTGCTGCTGGCGGCTATCGTCTATTTCCCCTACGAAACCATCGCGTCGGTGCTGAAATGGTTGTGCCTGATCCTGCTGTTGTATCTGATTATCCCGTTCCTGACGCATCAGGACTGGGGCAGCGTGGCCCGCAGCACCGCGATCCCGACCATCCGGTTCGACAAAGACTTCATTGGTACGCTGGTCGCCATTTTAGGCACCACCATCTCGCCTTACCTATTCTTCTGGCAAGCGTCGATAGAAGTAGAACACAACACCCGAAACGCCCGGCAGGTAGTGGTCAACAAGCTGGTTATCAACGATATGCGGACCGACATCAATTTCGGGATGCCCTGTTCCAACGTGGTCATGTTTTTCATTATCCTGACCGCCGGCACGGTTCTCTACAACGCGGGCATTCGCCGGATCGACACCGTGGAACAGGCCGCCAAAGCCCTGGAGCCGCTGGCCGGAGCGGGAGCCTACTGGCTCTTTGCGCTTGGGGTCATCGGCACGGGGGCCTTGGCAATTCCGGTGCTGGCCGGTTCACTGTCTTATATGCTGGCCGAAACCTTCGACTGGCCCCAGGGCCTGAGCAAAACGTTTGGCGAGGCCAGGGGATTTTACCTGACCATACTGGCTTCGCTGCTGATCGGGCTGGGGATCAACTTTTTGACCATCAGCCCCGTTCAGGCCCTGATCTGGACGGCGGTAGGGTACGGACTGACGGCCCCGATCCTGATTTTTATCATCCTCCATATCTGTAACAACAAAGCCATCATGGGTGAATTTACGAACGGTCGGCGGGCTAATCTGTTTGGATGGGCTGCTTTCGGCCTGATGACCATAGCCGCCCTGTTGTTGCTGTACTTACAGTTTTTTGGGGATATTACGGCTTGATTTAGTCATCCGAATCCGGCCCTGAAGGCCCCGACAACCGTCGGTGCGGCTTGTTATGTACTGTATTACACCCTTTACCATGCTCAGATACGATCAAATTCTTCTCGGCTGTGGTTGTCTGTGGATCGGTGCCATGACCCAACCCGTGCTGGCACAGCGAGACAACAACAACAACTACGTGGACTCGCTGCAAGCCTGGAGTCTGCATTTCCAGTCAACAGCCATTGTGCAGGGGCACCCCCGTTTTGAGGGCAACGGCTACGACGGACGCAACACCCTAAGCCCGCAACCCGATACGGCTCTCTCGGTTACGACCACCCTGTTTGTAGGCCGGCGACTTTGGCGGGGCGCGTCGGTATATGTTAACCCCGAACTGGCCGGGGGACGGGGCATCGGCCACCGAAACAGCCAGTTTCCTTACGACGAAACACGGTACAGCCCGGCGGTGGGTGTGGCCGGGTTTCCCAACGGCGAAACGTTTCGGATCGGTAGTGCCAAACCCGCCTTGTATCTGGCCCGGCTCTATGTAGAACAGATTTTTCCGTTGTCGAACGAAGGAGTAGAAGAAGTACCCTCAGAAGCCAATCAGGTAAAACACCGGCTGGCGGCTTCGCGGATTGTACTGACGGCGGGCAAGTTTTCCATCGCCGATATGTTTGACAACAACGCCTTCGCCCACGATGCCCGAATTCACTTCATGAACTGGTCGCTGATGAGCATGGGTGCCTGGGATTACCCCGCCAACACGCGGGGGTATACCTGGGGAGTCGCTATCGAATGCATCCGGCCCACCTACGCCGTTCGGGTGGCGGGTTGTCTGATGCCAACGACGGCCAACGGCAACGTACTTGACTGGAACATCCGCCAATCGGGTGCCTTGGTGCTTGAGGTGGAACAGCAACTCCGGTGGTTGCCCCGGCCCGGTACACTGCATCTGCTGGCGTTTCGGAACGCCACAAAAGCCCCGGCCTACCGCCAGGCTACCGCACTGTTGCAGTCGGGAGACTACCCCACCAATCCCGATTATATTCTGACCGGCACCACCTACGGGGGCACTAAATTCGGGTTTGGCCTGAATATCGAACAGCCCGTTGGCCGAACGGGTGGGTTATTCACCCGGATCAGTTGGAACGATGGACGCACGGCGACGTGGGCGTTCACTGAAATTGACCGCAGTTATACGATTGGGGCCAATCTGGGTGGTCACCGCTGGCACCGGCCCAACGACGCGGTGGGGGTGGCGGTGGTGCGAAACGACATCTCAGCCGACCACGCGGCTTTCCTGAACGCGGGCGGCAGTGGCTTTATGCTCGGCGACGGTCGCCTGCCCCACTACGGCGGTGAGCAGACTGCCGAACTGTTCTACAAAGCCCGCGTTGCCCGGACGCTGTGGCTGACGCTAAACGATCAGATCATCCGACACCCCGGCTACAACGCCGACCGGGGGCCGGTGCAGTGTCTGGCCTTGCGAACGCACGTTGAATTTTAACGGGGTGGTACCAGTACGCAAAGCAGCCCTGGTACGGTAAACCAACCGGGTTCAGCTATCTTTGTGTCCATGAAACGACTCGTACCGCTGTTGATTTGTGTGTTGCTAACCGCATCCTGCCGCCAAACGACGGTGCTGACCGAAGGCGAAAAAATAGCCCAGCAGGTCGGCGATCTCGTTGGTCAGTATAACATTCAGCAAATCGCCGTATTTTATGGCAACGGGAGTTTTATTCCCAAGCAAGCCTTCTCGTTTCAGGGAGCGTTTCTGAGACTTTCCGATGCGACCGGCGACCGCTATTTCAGCTTTGCCCGGCTAACCCGGTTTGACGTAGGGCCGGCTTCGAGCGGCCCCCCGACCTACCTGACGCTGTATTTTCAGTAAGGTTGACGGGCCGACATACTGTCGGCTGGCACCCTTTCATCAAGCGGGTCAGTCAACGAGCCCTACCCGGTAAAACGACTGCTTTTATGCCCCGATCACGGCACTTTTTACGGAGTATCCGGCTCATTGCCTGGTTATCAGGGGTGACGCTGGGTGGTTGGGGCTGCACCGCGCCGACCGGCGATCCGCCGTTTCCGGCTGACATAGCCGTTAAGCCGCTGCCCAACAGCCTTACTTTTTTTGCCTTTGGTGACTGGGGCGTGTACGGCTTAGGCGACCAGACCGTCCTCGCCAACCGAATGGACTACTACGCCCAGTACCTCAAACCGGGCTTCGTGGCCCTGATGGGGGATAACTTTTATCCGGCAGGTGTGAAAAGCACGACCGATGCCCACTGGAAACAGTCGTTCGAGTTCGTCTACAAGGGCAGCAATCTGCCCCGGTTGTTCTATCCGGTCCTGGGAAACCACGACTATCAGCAAAGTACACAGGCCGAACTCGATTATAATCAACTCAACCCGCGCTGGGCAATGCCCGCCCGGTACTATACGACCGTGTATGCGGTGGATGCGGCTACCAACCTGCGTGTCGTTTATTTAGATACGTCCCCTTTTGTGGCTGAATACCGGGCCAACCCCGGCGGTTATCCCGATGTAGCCGCCCAGAACACGGCGCGGCAAGTAGCCTGGGCCGACAGCGTCCTGAGCCATGCCACCGAGCGGTGGACGGTTGTGATCGGTCATCATCCGGTCTATTCCATCGGACTCGATCACGGCAATCAACCCGAATTAGTGCAACAACTTCAGCCCCTGCTCACCAAATACAAGGTTCCCCTGTACCTGAACGGGCATTCGCACACCCTGCAACACATTCGCCCGGCGGGATTGCCAACCGATTACATCACCGCCGGAACGGGCGGTGCCCCGCTGGGGAGTGTGGGGCCGTTGTCTGCCGAGGCCCGGTTTGGTCAGGCTGCGTTCGGGTTTGCCATTATCTCAGCCAGCGCGACGGCCCTGCGGGTATCGCTGGTTGATGAGGCCGGAAAGCTGCTTTATCAGGTGCAGCGTTGAGCGGGTAGGATAGCGCTCAAAAAAACCAGGCTGGGATCGTCGTTTCGGGCAAAGCCGTTTCTAACATCGTTTCCAGGTCGTCGGGGATGAGCGGAAAAAAGTCGATCCCTGTCAGCCGCTCGATCTCCCGAACCGGTACCACAAAACCCGTCAGCGGCTCGTGCGACCCCTCGTTGTTGAGCAAAAACCCGATCATGCGAATGTCCGGTTTGTGGCAGTAGAGTATGACTTTGTAAAACTGTTCCGGGACGCTGACCCGATTAGCCTGACCAATGGTTGGCAACACAAGCGGACGTTCCGGTGTGCCCAGCACCGGGCCGGTCACCACGTACAGGCCGTTATCGCGCAGTCCCCAGCCCCGCACCAGCGTTTCGAGTTCTTTCCAGATGCCCCGGTTGAAGGCGGGTAGTTGCGGGGTCATGTTGCTCATCAAAAACGTTTCGGACATCATCCGGCGGGAGAACTTAAAGTCGCCGGCGGGGGCGAGGTGGCCCCGGTCGTAACCGGATTTGGTGTAGTCGGTTGGCAGAGCCGAGCCGGTGCTGACGGCAGGATCGGCTTTGAAACTGGAGCCTTCGCGTTCGGTATCGCCGGTGATTTCGATGGGCAACAGCGGATAGGCCACCCAGTCGGCCACCTTGCCAGCCTCGTTGAAGCGCAGCGTGTAACCCTCATGGACAATAATCTGATCGCTCTTGCCCATTGCGGGCAGCAGAAACCCGACCTGTTTCTCGAAATCAAACTGCGGGTTACCCGGTTGGGCCAGCACCATCGGGGCCAACAGCGTCAGCCAGAAAGTGAGGGTAGCCACGCGATTGGGCAGCCTGACGAGATGTATGGGCGTGCCGTTCATGGCGTAGTGGTTGGCTTTTTTTGCAGTTTCGCCCGAAGTTGGGTGTGCAACTCGCTGACCTTTGTGAGTGCCTGTTGCGCCTGTCGGGCATAGCCAGACACCCTGTCTATAGTTGGATTGACCTGCATCAGTACCTGTTGCGCTTTCAGCAAATAGCCAATGACGCGGGCCTGACTCCATTGGCCGCCCGTAAACAGCCCGATCATCGACAAGATCAAAAAAGAAGCGTAATGAATTCGACGCATAGCGTAGGTAGGAAAAGAGCTAATCTCGGCATTGGGTTACTGTCGTTCTGTTAGCCAAACGAGTGTAAACGAATCAGGCTTATTCAGCCAACGCCCCCATGTGTTGATGACGAGCGTAGCGAGACATTTACACACATGGACGGTTGGGCTGTCGGCCTGCCCTCGCGGCCTGCTGCCTGTCGCCGGGAACCTAATTTACAGAGATTCAGGGCCGTATTGATGCTTGTACTTAGGCCGGTAAAAGGTGACCCCCTCCACAAAATCGAAATCCTTTTTGTTGAAGGTGAACAATTCAACCGGATACGTTAGAGCGGTTGCCGCGATAATCATATCGGCTATGCCCGGTCGCTTCGCGTAATGCTCCCAGGTCAGATTGAGTAGTCGGCGCGAGATTTCAGCGTCCAAACCAATTACGTTAAACTTGTTGATGGTTTCGACCGTCTTGCGTTTTTCGCTACGTTTCATGCCCACATACATTTCCGCTTCCGAAATTACACTCAGATACAGACGGTCAAAACCAAGTTCGTCTAATTCCTGAACCATTACCGGTACTCCTCGGAAATAGTCAAACAATACGTTAGAATCGCACAGGACTATCTTCTTTTTGGCCATGCTTTCGCCCGGATTGATGCCATTGTGCGTTCATCATTAGCCCAAATGCCACCGAAAGAGGCTGGAGTCTCGCCGGATTTGGCGTTACTCTTGCGTAAGAGTGGAATTGTAACTTCGGGTTCTGGCTCAGTTTGGATACCGTTTTCAACCAACAGCTTTATTGCTTTGGTGTAGTCCTTATCGTTGACAGTTAGTGTTTTCATCGGCTTAGAATGTATAACACAATATTACAACAACTTAGGCATAAATCCGGCTTGTTGTTAATGGCTTTCGATCAGGCCCAAATCTGGGGCGTTTGCCTTGTCGCCGGAACGCAACCCCGCAAACCTAAACCTGCCTAACCGGGGCGTTTGGCTTGTTGACCGAAACCCGCCAAACGAGCAAAAAGCCTGACCTCTGCGGCCCGCTTCCTGTCGCCCGGACGCTGCCTTGCAAGCATATTTTGAGCGAACATCCAACGCTATTTAATCGAACTATAATTTTGGTTTAGCGGATTGCTCGCTGCCATCGCGTTGCTTTGTCCGGGATTTTTACGGTACGCTCAATGATGTTTCGATAATGAACACGGTTCACAACAGCTTGCGCCAAAAAATTACAGCGACAATGCCCGTGCGGGTTTACCTGAGCATTGCCATGGTGGCTATGTGCCTTGGGGCCTGTTCCAGGGCCGCTTCTACACTTACGCCAGCGCAACAACAGGGTGTGGGTCAGTTGTTGCTGGATGGCATACCGGCGGGAACATTTGAGCGGACAGTAACCGGACTCACACGCGATTCAACTGCCCGGTCGAATTGGGTGGTCACTCTGTTTGGTGCGGATGTCTACCATACGCCAGCAGTCAGTTTCAGCCTGAGAGCCGATAAATCGGGGGCGTTACCTGTGGGGCAGTTTCGGTTTGACGAATTTCTCTACGACAACCGGGTAGAAACTTTGTTTCAGATTAAATACGTCGATCCGGTAACCAATAGCACTTACTTTGCCAACGGAGTCGATATGACGGTTAGCCGGTTGACGGACCAATACACCATTAACTGGGCAGGGACCGTCCGAAAAGGGTTGTTGCCGTCAGATACAACCACCTATCTAATTAAAGGACAATACGTTGGCCCGATTACGATCTTACCGTAGCGTTTCCGGCAGGAAGGGTAGTTAGTCCGGTACGGCAAGTCTCCCTGCGTTCCATAGTAAAACACCACGCCCAACTCTTATCGCAGTTCCTGTAAACCAACCCCAATACCTATGTTTAAATCAATCATGTTAAGCGGTCTTCTCCTGATCGTGCTGACGCTACCCGTTGCGGCTCAGCAAGTCACACCAGCGGCCGGGCCGGTTTCTGTGCAAACTACCCCGACTGCCCCGGCCCAGGCTGGTAAATCCGCCAAACGAACCAGCCCGTATCAAGCGGCTGATCCGGCCACCCGCGCCCGAAAAATGACTGACCGAATGACGACCGATCTGGGGTTAGACCCGGCAACCGCCCAAAAAGTCTACGAAGCCGCCCTAACCCGCGCCCAAAAAATTGACGCGATCCAGAATGGAACCGATGACAACAAGACCAAGAATCAGAGCCTGCAGGCCAACGCCAACGCGTTCAAAACCGCCCTGCAGAGCATTCTGTCCCCGGATCAGTTTACCAAATTCCAACAGCAAAAAGGGGGCAGGAACCGCGACAAAGCTACCGGGCCACAACAGCCCGCTAAACAGGAACCGCATTGACGGTATTGGTATTGTCGCGTCCTGAACCAGCCCGCAGACAGCCGACTCCCTTTGATACCCATCGTATGATCTATTGGTGTGGTCTCACCCGCACACTTGGCTTTCTGCTGGCCGGTGGCCTGTTGCTCGCCGGGCCGGTGACCGCTCAGCCCGTCCGCAGCCAGGTGAGCGACTATCGGGTAAGTTTTGGTGAAGTGGTATACCAGAATAAGCCCTACCTGATTCTGCGCCGGTTTCGGCTCGACGGGCAACCCCATTGCCTGTTGGTCGATAGCCAGACCCTGACCACGCTTGTGGTGCCGACACCGGCTACCCCACCGGCTACCGACCGGACGCTGGCGGATGTGCTGCGAACCCGGTTGGCCTCAACGTACAGTCGCGCCCTGACTACTGCACAACTGAATGCAAAGCCCTCGCAGGACGCTGGCATCACCCACGCCTTGCCGGCTGAGAACGGCGTTGTGCTCACGATTGACTTGTGCCCCTCCCGTAAGCCCCTCGACCGGGTTATCTTCACCAAACTGCTGGGTGTATTGGGCAGGACGGAAACCCCGGTGCCGCTGGCCCTGTCGGTAACGGGCGTTTGGATGCGCGACCACCCTGACGATTTGGCCTGGGTCAGGGAGCAGATCAATCGGGGCCTGCTGGCCGTGACCTGGATCAATCATTCGTTTAATCACCGGGTGTCGCCGACATTACCCCTGAACGAGAATTTTCTGCTGGAACCGGGAACCAATCTGACTGACGAAGTACTGCAAACCGAAATGGCTCTGCTTGCCAATGGCCTGACTCCTTCGGTATTTTTCCGGTTTCCGGGGCTGATCTCCGACGAATCGCTGGTGGGCCGGATCAGTGCATTCGGGCTGATTGTGGTGGGCAGCGATGCCTGGTTGGCGAAAGGTCAACAGCCGGGCCGGGGCAGTATCGTGTTGATTCATGGCAACGGAAACGAGCCGGTTGGCGTTCGGGATTTTCTGCGGTTGTTGCGTCGGCATCAGGCCGACATTCAGAACCGGGACTGGCTGCTGTACGATCTTCGGACGGGAGTTGACTAGCGCACGTTACATAAATAAACAGGCTCGAACTGCGCTGCTCTCCGGCACCCCTGACGGAAAGCAGCTTCTACATAAGTTGCCGCAACGATGGCGGCTGACTTATACTATGACTACTTTCCAACTCGCCACAGCACCTGCCCAGTGGCACCCCAATACAACGGTTCGGGCCGGTAACCAACGGCTTTGACCTGCGGGCTGATGTACGGCCCGGCCCGGAACAACCAGCGGTTCCACGACCGTTCTACCCCTGCCGATGCGGTGATGTTGGTCAACAGCCGCGCCGGGACCATTGATTCATACAGCCCCTGCTCAAAATTTCGATTGTTTTCTTTGTAGTCGAACGTGATTCGGCTATGGGCATACACGTCTACATCTGTTCCCAAACCGAACCGTAGTCCCCAGTGCCGGCCAAGCGGATAGTGATAGGCAACCGTAATCGGGAGTTGAACGATCAGGTAGGTCTGGTCAATGTTGAGCAGGTCATAGTTCTGCGGCACGTAGGGCGCGTACTGGCTGCGGAAATTCTGGCCTTCGCGGTCTTCAAACTGCTCGGCGGTGTAATATTGATACCCCCGTACCGATTTAACCTGTAGACCCGTTTGCAGGCTCCATCGTTGCCGCCTGACTTCGCCCAGCACCGACCCGCCGAGTTGTTCGTTGGCAACCGTCAGCCCGCCCCCGGTGTAATACTGCGCCCCGGCCATTGACATACCCGGCCAGTTGATGCGAAACGGTGACTTTTGGGCAGACCCAACCACCGGGGCCGTTGCGGGTAGGGTCGGCATAATCCGCAAGGCGGTGGCCGGTTCGGGTAAACTCGCCAACAACCGGGCGGGCAGTAGGTTGATTATGAACGCAGTAGATGCCGGTTGCTCGCTTGTTGTAGCCGGGTCTGTTGCTGGGTTTCCAGCCAACGCTTTGCTGTCCAATAAGTCTTTCGTGTTAGCCTTGGCGGGTAGCATTTTTGCCACGAAACCGCCTGACCGCCCATTTTTTGCAACCTCATTCTTTGCAATCTCATCGGGTGTAACACGGCTCTTCTTCGTCAACTGTTGGCGCGTAGCATCAATCGGCGTTGATTCATGCACACCGGCCCCGGCAGCATTAGTCGCGGTTGGCAACGGAGTTTGTGATCGCAGCCGGTTGGCGGGCGTTATTGCCGATGACGTATTTGGCGCATTTACGGCTTGGTGCGCCATCGCCGTAACGTCCACCGCATCAACGTTCATGGCCGAATCGGTGGCCTGAACTCCGCCGGGCCGTTGGAATTGTTCAGGGCGAAGGCCAATCGGCTCGTCCTGTTGCGTTTTGCCGCCCACTACATCACGAGCCGGGTTGAGCCGGGTTTGGCCGGGCATCGGAACGGCCACGAAACGGTCCCGATACCGGGTGATATAAACCGTATCGGGGCGCGGGGTGGGTAAGTCCGGCACCTGTAAATGAGCGGTTTCGCGCGGCTGCTGCGCCAGCGAATCGAGCGATGACCGTAGCTGTTGGGCGGTGTTTTGCTGGATTATGTTGTACGACAGAGACCCTAACAGCAGGGCTGCTCCCGCTCCATACAGCAGCCAGCGGCCCCAGCCCAGCCCAGGCCGGGCCGGATGGTGCGCCTGCACGTAGGCGTGTATCCGGTCGGCCTCGCCCGCGTTGGTATCGGCTGACAAACCGAGCAGCTTGCGCCGAAATTCGTCGTCAAAGCGGTCAGTTTTCATTGAGTCCCCGGTTAGGCCATTGATAAACTTGGTACAAATGCGGGTGGTAGTGTTTTATCATCAGTTGCAATTTACGACGCGCATCGCGCAGGTTCGATTTTGAGGTGCCTTCCTGAATACCCAGCAAATCGCCGATTTCGCGGTGCGAATAGCCATCCACCACAAACATCGTGAACACCATCCGGTAGGCGGGCGGCAGTTGCTGAACTAACTCCAAAATCTCCCGCGCCGACATTTCGCCCAGAATATCGTCATTCCAGTCGGCCACGTCAACGCCGTCTAAACTGAGTTGATTAGCCCATTTCTGGCTTTTGCGGTAGTAATCAACGGCGGTGTTCACCATAATTGTCCGCAACCAGGCCTTGAACGGTTGGGTCGGGTCATAGCGCGGCAGGTGAGTAAACACTTTCAAAAATCCGTCGTTGATGATCTCCTCGGCTTCTTCGGCGTGGGCGGCATAGCGCAGACAGATACTTTTGGCATAGCCCGCAAACTGCCCGATCAAACACCGCTGCGCCGAGGCATCGCCCGTCAAACAGGCCTGCAACACGCTCGGCAGGTCGTTTTCTGTGAATCGGGATTTTTTCTTGAACAGCAAGGGCTACGTTGTTTATCAGACCGTACAATACCAATACGAGCGCAGGCGGCAAAAGGTGGGGTGCCACTCTTTTTTTGACCGCACCCCACCTTTCGGCGCGGCTTCCCGTAAAGGCGGTTGACGGGACTCATTCTTTCCTCCCTTCCTGAACAAGCGATGATTTCATTTCCCAAAATTACCCTGCTGACCTTGTTTAGCGGGTTATTCATCACATCGGCGATACAGGCGCAGGATACTATCGTGCTGAAAAACGGCACCGGGATTCAGGCAAAAGTACTCGAAATCGCACCGGGCCAGATTAAATACCGTCGGCAAGACAACCCCGAAGGCCCGATTTACACCACCGGCACTGCCGGGGTGGTGTTTATCAAATATGCCAACGGCACCAAAGACGTATTGGGTTCGGCGGGCAGCGCAATCCCGTTGCGCAGTTCATTGGTGGCCCCGGCCCCCCTCGCCGGAACGGCACCTGTGCAAGCGGCTCCTACGCTGGACGGTCTGCGCTATCACGGCGGACTCTTCAGCCGGGGCTTCACTGATAACAACGACCAATCGTTGAGCCGCCAGTCGGTACGGTCGCTTTTGGTTGACCATCACAGCGCGTTACGAGCGTTTGACCAGGGGCAGCACCTGCGCCGGTGGGGTTATGTGACGGGCGGAGCCAGCGTATTACTGGTGGCTTCGGGCGCGGCCATTGCCATCGCCGATGGTGTTGGCGGCAATGATGGCGATGGCAACCGGAACGATACCCAAACCGGAACCGCCAACGACCCGGCTGACCTGGATGGAACCGATACCGCCATGCAGGGCGAACACAACGGACGCGGGGGCGATGGTCTGGCCGTTGCCGGCTACGCCCTGGCCGGTGGCGGGCTGTTGCTGGGTGTGGCCGCGCTCATTCTCGACCACCGCGCCACGATGCAGTTTCATCGGGCGGCAGACCGCTACAACAGCCGCCCGGCCACCAGCCTGCGGATCGGGCCGAGCCAACGGGGTATCGGGGCGGGGTTGGTGCTGAGTTTTTAACAACTAACGATGGCCCGTGAGCAGCCAAATCAATGACTACCCTGCGCATGGGCCTTCACAATCTGTACGCCCTGATCCAATGTGAAACGGATTATTCCCGTCTATTTTTTTGAGTTTCACTGGATTTCACCTACTTAATTTTTACACGCATGAAAAAAATACTGTTGTTTCTGGCAACGTCGGCCCTGTTGTCGGCCTGTAATCAATCGGCCACACTCGTTCCGTCAACGCTGCTGCCAACCACCACTGGCAACGGAACGGCTGTGCCGACCGCTGTTGCCAGTACGTTACAAACCAACTACCCAACGGCTACGTCGGTAAACTGGTCGAAAGTGGGTGTGCAGGTTTATCAGGCCACGTTTACGGCCAGCAACAAAGCCCGTATCGCCAATATTAATGCAACCGGGATGCTGCTGGCAACCTACGGCGTAATTGATGCCACAACGCTGCCCAAAGTCATTACCGACTATATCGCGGCCAACTACGCCGAGGCAACGGTGGTGCGGGCAGGTACCAAAACCGACGTTGCCGGGGCCATTACGCAGTATGAAGTCGTGATTTCGGTCAGTAATGTGCAGTATGAACTGGAATTCGATGCTGCCGGTAAGTTTTTACTGGTTGAAAACGAAGATGGCAGCGATGAAGGCGTGGCCGTGGCGCAGGCGAGTTTGCCAGCCGCCATTACCACCTATCTTGGCGCGAACTACGCGGGCTACACCGTCCAGTCGGCCCGGTCGTATATGCTCAACGGAGTCCTGTCGGGCTATGAGGTCTGGATTTTGAGCAACGGCGTAGCGACCGAAGGTACCTTCGACGCAACGGGCAAATTTATCCGCGTCCGCACGGGCGGAAACGGCTATGGCGACCATCAGGAAGGCAACTACGGCTCAACCACCGCCGTGACCCAGGCCAGTTTACCCGCTACCGTTGCCACCTACCTCGATGCTACCTACAAAGGTTATGTGTTTCAGGGGGCATACGCCTACGCCCAGAATGGCGCATTGGCCGGTTATGAAGTAACGGTGTTACTCAACGCGGTCTATACCGAACTCCGGTTCGATGCAACGGGTAAGTTTCTGAGCGTTCATCGTGGGGGCAACGGCGGAGACGGTGAACACGACGGGGGCGGCAACAAAGGCGGTAGTTCTGATGCAGTAATTGCCCAGACCGCCCTGCCCGCCACCATTGCCACCTACCTCACCACCAATTACGCGGGCTACGCCTTCGTAAGCGCGAAAGTGGAGCAAAGCGGTACCACCGTAACGGGCTACGAAGTCCGGTTTACGCTGGCTGGCCGCAGCTACGAAGCCGAGTTCAATGCGGCTGGTACACTCATTAAACTGCACTAAATCCACCAATCGGCCCCGGCCCACCAACGCGTAATGAAGCAGACGGTGCCAGAGCGCGTTGGCTACATACCATTACCACAGTATCCTCATATCCCGTTATGGACACGATTTTCATGCACTTGATCAGTCACCCCGACGCGGTCCGGTTAGGGTTACTCCTGCTGACGATGGCCTTTCTTTGGCAAATCGAATCGCTGGCGGCCCCCGTGAGTCAGCCCCGGCGGTGGCAGCATACGGCCCTCAACGCCCGCTTTGTGCTGGCGGCTGCGCCTGTTCAGTTCGCGTTGGGCATGGGGTTCGTTGCTGTTTTCAACTGGACGAACACGCACCAGTTTGGTCTGCTCTATGCCCTGCCCCGCACCACGAGTCCGCTCATTTCGCTCGTGATTACATTTCTGCTGCTTGACCTGGGCGAATATGGCTACCACGTGCTGATGCACAAAGTAAAAACCCTCTGGCGGCTGCACCTGATTCATCACAGCGACGAGTTGGTTGATGTCTCGTCGGTACTGCGCGAACACCCCGGCGAAACCGCAATCCGGCTCGTTTTCACCCTACTGTGGGTATTCCTGACGGGCGCATTGTTCTGGGCATTGCTGCTGAGACAATGCGTTCAAATTGTTTCCAACACGCTGGTTCACGCCCATATCCGCCTTCCCGAACCCCTCGACCGGGTGCTGGGATGGGTGTTGGTCACGCCCAATCTGCATCAGGTACATCATCATAGCCAGCAACCGTACACCGATACCAATTATGGCGACGTATTAATCATCTGGGACAGGCTGTTTGGCACCTTTAGCCGGTTGGCCGCATCGGAGGTGCGGTTTGGCGTGGATATACTGCCAACCGGAATAGAAACTGACCAATTTGGCTCATTACTCGTTGCGCCGTTTTGTCCAAACGTTCCAACGCCTGTGCATCTCCATGAACAGGCGACTCCCGAATCTGCCGATGAACGTAACGCGGGGTTGTTGTCTCCGGCCTGGCTATGATGGATGCACTCGGTTTAACCCAGCATTACCTGCTCCAACAATTCGGTGTGTTGCCGGAATGGGTCTGCTGGGATACCGATTTTCGATATGACCTGCACCTGACTGAAGCCGATATAGCGGGTTTATTGGCCCACTTGTCACAGTGTTTGGCTACCGATTTTCCCGCCAATACCGCCCACAACCTAACGGATGTATTCGATTTGCTGCTATACGTGGTATTCCATACAGATCAAAGCGACCATCTGATAAGTGACGATACCTGGACAAATTACTCGGACCGGTTTTTTAATCCGCACCAGTTTCGTCCGTTTGGCGTGGCCCTGATTCACCAGTCTAACCTCAACTAACGATGCGGTATCTGCTTTACAGCCTGCTGTTGACGGCATTTCCGGCCCTGAGCCAGTCCCTCACCCTGAACGGCTACGTCCGCGATGCCCGCACGGGCGAAGCCCTTATCGGTGCTGGTATCACGGTGCCAGCCCAGCGCGTGGGGGCCACAACCAACACCTACGGCTTTTATTCGCTGACCCTCAAACCAGCCGATACCGTAGGGGTGGTGGTGAGTTTTGTGGGGTTTGCCCCGCAATATTTGCGTCTGAGCAGCCCGGTTAGTCAGCGACTTGACGTAACGTTAAGCGAAAACGCCAACGCCCTGGCCGAGGTGGTAGTCTCGACCCGGCGAACGGACGAAAACGTGCGCGGCACCCAGATGAGCGTGCTGACGATACCGCTCAGTTTGGTCAAGACGCTGCCGGTGCTGTTTGGCGAACGCGACATTTTGAAAACCGTCCAGACTTTACCCGGCGTGCAGGCCGGGCAGGAAGGCACAACGGGGTTTTACGTCCGGGGCGGCAACAGCGACCAGAATCTGGTGCTGCTCGACGAAGCCCCGGTCTATAATCCCAACCACCTGTTTGGGTGGTTCAGCACGTTTAATACCAACGCGCTGAACCGGGTGACGCTCATCAAAGGCGGTTTTCCGGCGCAGTACGGCGGGCGGTTGTCGTCAATTTTAGACGTGACCATGCGCGAGGGTAACACCAAACGGTTCAGTGGCGCAGCCGGTGTCGGGCTGATTGCCTCGAACCTGACGCTCGAAGGGCCGCTCAACGGCAAGTCCGGCCAGGCATGCGGGTCGTTTATCGTGTCGGGTCGGCGGACGTATTTCGACCTGTTGCTCAAACCGTTTCAACCCGCAGCCGGGCAAAGCAACTACACGTTTTTTGATCTGAACGCCAAAATCAACTACCGGCTCGGCACCCGCGACCGGCTGTTTCTGAGCGCGTTTGCCGGACGCGACAACGCCCAATATACCGGAGCCAGCAGCCTGAACTACGGCATTCGGTTTGGCAACGCCACCGGCACCCTGCGCTGGAATCACCTCTTCGGCCCGAAGCTGTTTGTGAATACGGCCCTGATTGCCAACCAGTACCAACTCAGTTTGTCAACCCTGCAAAGCGGCTACGTGGCTCAGCTGTACACGGGTATTCGTGATTTATCGGCTAAAACTGACTGGGAGTTTTATCCCTCGCCAACCCATACGGTGCGGTGGGGAGCCATTTTGACGAGCCACGCCTTCGCGCCCTTGGCGACCTCGGCCAAATTACCCAAAAGCGGTAACCTGCCCCCATTTCCGACCGACAGTATCACCCGGCAATACACCACCGAAGCGGCCCTGTACATCAACGATGACTGGGCAATTTCGGAACGGCTGACCCTAACGGCGGGCCTGCGATTGCCCCTGTTCTGGAACGGGGCCACCCGCTACGCCCGGCTCGAACCGCGCCTGTCAACGCGCTACGTGCTGAGTCCAACCTCGTCGCTGAAAGCGTCGTACACGGTGATGAACCAGTTTTTGCAGTTGGTGCCGAACGCAACGGCTTCGCTGCCCACCGACATCTGGCTGCCCAGCAGCGGGCGGGTGTTGCCCCAAATGTCTCAGCAAATTGCCGTTGGCTGGTTTCACAACAGCCGCGACAACGCCTACGAGTTCAGCGTGGAGGGTTATGCCAAGGCTATGCAGCATCAGGTGTTGTTTAAAGAAGGAACCCAACTGCTCACCGGCAGCGACATTGACCATAGTCTGACCTTTGGCCGGGGCTATAGCATTGGGCTGGAAACCTACGTCCGCAAAGCAACCGGGCGGCTTACGGGCTGGATTTCTTATACCCTCTCGCGCACGATGCAGCAGTTTGATGAACTCAACAACGGGCAGGCGTTCCCGTTTGCCTACGACCGCCGGCACAACCTCGCCGTGGTCGGCAGCTATGAACTTACCCCGCGCTGGACGGTGGCCGGGAGCTTCACGCTTTATACCGGACGGCCCTACACCCTGCCCGTCGGACGGACGCAGATCGGCGGGGGCGGCACACTCTACACCGACATCTACGCCGATTATACCAGCCGCAACAACGCCCGGCTGCGGCCCTACCACCGCTTGGATGTGAGCGCGACCCACAAACGGCCCAAACGGTGGTTTGGGCGGCCCGGAACATCCGAATGGGTGTTCAGCATCTATAACCTCTACAGCCGCCTGAATCCGTACTTTGTTTACGTCACTACGGACGATATTACGCGCCAGCCCATTGCCCGGCAGGTGTCGCTGTTGCCCATTATTCCATCCGTCAGTTACCACATAACCTTCTGATATGCAACGCTATAACTCCGTTAAGCTCGCCAGCCTGATGCTGCTGATGCTCGCCTTTGTGCTGCTGATATTGGTGATGACCAGTTGCGAGAAAACGATTACGGTGCCGGTTCAACCCTACACCCCAACGCTGTCTATCGCCTGTATGCTGGTGCCGGGCGAGGTGCCGACGCTGTTTCTGAGCCGGTCAACGGGGTATTTTTCGACCCTGACAACAGCCCGGGATTTGTTTGTGGCCGATGCGTCGGTGGTGATTCGGTCGGCGGAGGGCGTTACCGATGTGCTGAAACCCACGATGGGCCTTGACTCGTTTCTGTGCCAGCCAACGTATTTCTACCGGGGCAGTCTGCCCACGCGGCAGGGCCAAACCTACACCCTGACGGTAACGGCAAACGGGCAAACCTACCACGCCGAAACAACCGTAAATCAGGCCAAGCCAACCATAAACCGAGCCGATTACGTTCCGCTGTTCAAAGACATCTATGGCGAACACGAAGGCGTGGTGATTGATTTTACCGACACGCCGGGGCAGGCCAATGCCTACCGCTTCGAGATGCGCCGGACGGTGGACAGCACCGTTCGCACGGCGGGCAACAAGGTGTATCGCAGTGAATGCAACGGAGCCAGGCCGTTCGGGGTGCTGGAGATTGGGCGGTCGGTTTATTTCGATACGGGCAGTGGCGACGGACGACCCATCACGATCACGATTGAACCCGCTTTCACCCACCGGAACGGCTCGCCGGGGCAGGTGTTTATGCAGGCGATGGACCCGGCCTCGGCGCGGTTTTTCGACCAGTTAGACCGGCAGAAGTTAGCCACCTACAACCCGTTTGTGGAGCCGGTATTCCTGAAAACCAATATTCCCGGCTGTATGGGCGTGTTTGGACATTACGTCCGCTCGGAGCCGGTGCCGTTTGTTTTCCCCGAATGAGTTATCAAATCCACTTAAAATCCCCATTTATGCGGTGTCCATTCTTTATGTTGCTGCTCGCTGCCAGTCAGTTGAGTCTGGCACAAACCGGGTTGCCTGCGTCCCCTAAATCCGGTACGGTATCGGCCCCGTTCGCGTTGACGGTGCTGCTGACCGATGCCGTTACTCACGCGCCCGTGCCGTTTATGACGGGTTTTCTGAAAGTAGGGCGCAACGGCGATGCGGCCAACGAAAACGGCGTATTAGTGCTGACCGTAAAGCAGTTACCCGATACACTGCTGCTGACCGAAGTCGGTTATGAACCCCGGACGTTGCCCATTGTGGCCCCGGAAACCGCCCCGCTTTTGGTATTGATGCAGCCCACAACGGGGCAGTTGCAGGAAGTGACAGTAACGGGCTACCGCGATCCGGGCCGGGCGATGATGCTGCGCGTAATTGCCCACAAACGCACCAACGACCCCCAACGCCTGGCCCGCTGGACGCGCAACAATTACCAGCGCACCGAAATTGACATCGAAAATCTATCGGCCAATCAACAACGGAAACTGCTCAGTACGCTCCTTAAAGTTTACCAGCAGTACAATACCGATACGACGAGTGCGAACACATTGCCCATTTTCTTCCGCGAACAGTATTTTGGTGAATACCACAGCCGACAGCCCCAAAACAACGCTGCGTTTTTAATTGCCGAAAAAAACTTAGGGCTGCAAACCGACGGATTAGCCGCCAAGACGGATCGGTTTTGCTTAACCGTGAATGCCTACGATGCCATTATACCCCTGCTGAAAACCTCGTTTGTGGGGCCGGTGTCTGACTTGGGGCTGGCTTCTTACGCCTATGCCCCGCCCGATACGCTGATCGAAAATGGGAAAACAACCTACCGGGTCGGGTTTAAACCCCGGCGGGCCAACGAGAACACCTTTACCGGCAGTTTGTGGATTGATGCCGACAGCTACGCCCTGCTCCGGGTGGCAATGACGACGAGCGCGGGGGCAAACCTGAATTTTGTACAGCAGTTGGCGATCCGGCAATCCTTTGCCCCCACCGACGACGGCGAGCAGGGAACGGTTTGGCTCCTGACCGAAAGCCAGTTGGATTATCGGTTTGAAAACGGCTTGGGACTGCTGGGGTTGCCATCCCGGATTGACTCGGCGGGCCGCACCGTGCGCATCATCAACACCAACCAGTTTGGGCATTACCAACTCAACCCGGCGGGTATTACGGCGGTTAATTTTTCGGTGGCCGACCAAACCCCCGCCAACACGCTCCGGCCCTTCACCGATGCCTACCGACTCAGCCCGTTGCGGCCCCGCGAACAGGCTATTTATCAGGCCGCCGACTCGCTGAAAACCAACCGCCGGTTTCAGCGTACCACCCGGCTGGCCGCTTTTGTTGCCAGTGGCTACTGGGATGTTCAGAATAAGGTGCGGTTTGGGCCATACAGCTCGTTGCTGAGTGCCAACCTGACCGAAGGACTGCGGATTCGGTCGGGATTCTGGACGATGGAGGGCCTTGACCCACGCTGGTGTTTGTGGGGCTACGTGGCCTACGGCACCCGCGACCGACGCTTTAAAGAAACATTGGGGTTGAAATTTGTGCCGGGCCGTTCGCCCTACCGAAAATACGAACTGACGCTTAAAAATGACTACGACGCGCTGAGTCAGTACGACGATCAGTTGGATAACGACAACCTGTTTACGCTGGCCCTGAGGAAGCCGATTCCGGTGTATCAGACTTTTTTGCGGCAGATTCGCCTAAGCCACGAACGCGATCTGAGCCCCAACTGGTCGGCCAAAACCTATTATACCTACGGCTCACTAACCCCTACATTTCAGTTCAGTTACGCACCGGAGGAGGTCGTGAACGGGGCCGATTCGGCGGTGGCATTACTGCATACGTTGGTCAATTCGGAGGTGGGTCTAACCCTGCGCTACGCCCGCAATGAGCGCACAACCATTTTGAACTACGACAAACTGCGGATTTATACTTCGGCTCCGGTGGTCAGTCTTTATGTGGCCGGGGGGGTGCCGGTGTTCAACAACACGTATTTCGATTACGTCAAATTCAGCCTGAGCCTGTCGCAGGACAAGCCCATGCCGTTCAAAGGGTCATTTTACTATAACCTGACGGGTGGGGCGGTGCTGGGAACGGTGCCGTTGCTGTTGTTGCACATCCCGCGCGGCAACCCATTCTATGTAGCCGACAAGTACGCTTTTTACGGTATGAGTCCCTACGAATTTGCTGCCGACCGGTATGCCAGTCTGCTGACACGCTACTCGCTGGGCGGGCTGATTCTCGATAAGATTCCGCTGCTCAACAAGCTGAACCTGCGTGAACGGGTAACGGCTAATTTTTTCTGGGGCGATATGACAGCCGCCAATCGGGAGGTCAATAAAGTAAACACATACAACACAACCGGGCCGGTTCCTTACGCCGAAGCCGGGGTCGGTATCGAGAATATTTTCAACCTGTTTTCGATTGACTGCATCTGGCGGCTCAACCACGTGGCCGGGGCCGATGCCGTCCGGATCACCCGCTTCGGTATTTACACAGGTCTTAAACTCCAGTTTTAACTGTATCCATTATGCGTAAGATTCATCATAGCCGTTGGTTTAGCCAGTTACTTTGGGGGCTATTGTGTGGTGCAGTGTGGACAATTTCTGCCTCAGCCCAGATAGACACGACGCGTTCACTACCCAAGGTATCTATCGCCCGGCTGGCTATTCCGTCGGTGTTCATCGCAACGGGGCTTTACACGCTTTCTGATAATCATTCATTCAACCGCTACCGGATACGGGGCGAGATTTTAGACAACACCAACGGCTACCGCACCCACCTCGACGATTACCTGTCGGTTGGGCCAACGGTATTGCTGGCCGGGCTGACTGCTGCCGGGGTCAGGGGCCGCTCAACGCCCCTCGACCGGGCGGGGCTGTGGCTTGTGGCAAGCGGCATTGCCGGGGTGGTTACCTACGGCCTAAAAACAACGACCCACTATACCCGGCCCGATGGCTCTGATAACCAGTCGTTTCCATCGGCGCATACGGCTTTTGCCTTCGCCGGGGCCGGGGTACTTGACCGGGAATTTGGCCGTACCAGTGTGCTGATTCCCGTTGCGGGCTACGCCATGGCCGGCACAACGGGGTATCTGCGGTTGGTGAATGACCAGCACTGGGTTTCGGATGTATTGGTGGGGGCGGCCATTGGGTTGCTATCTGCCGAAGCATCGTACCGGCTCTATCCCTGGCTCAAGCGAAAGTTGACCCGGCGACGGTATGCGATCAAGCGATATTAATTGCACAAGGCTTTCCCGGATTTGGTTGAGTTAAACTCGTTTTCTTCGCTATCATGCGCTATTGGTTATTATTCTGGATTACCCTGAGTCCTGCCATAGGATTTGCCCAATTGGTAGCACCAACTCGCCGGGATAACCTGCCCAAACAAGATACCGTCCTCGTCGAAGAGCGGAAAACCCGGCGCGGTCAGCCTTTGGATGAGTTCTGGCGCGTCAACGACATCTACGACCAGTTGTATCTCTACAACGCCGAAATTGGCTACATAACGCCCCCATATGCCGATGCCTTCGGGCCGCGCACCTACACGGCAACCGCCGATATTATTCCGCACTTCTTTCTGTTGGCCGACAATCGGTTTCGCAGTGCGCTGTCGTTTTCGCCCCGTGTAAAGCTGCGAATCAACAACGAACGGTCGTACCCCATCCGCACCCCGTCGTTTATGCCCAGTGTCACCTACCACTACCGCATCAGCGATAACACCAAACGGTATAGCTACCTCACCGCCACCGTCACCCACCATTCCAACGGGCAGGACGGCCCGGAGTCGCTGCCCAATGGATCGCCAAACCTTGTAAACGGAAACTTCGCCACCAACTTTGTCGAACTGGCTTATAACTTCGGCTACACATTCGTGAAGGACTTTCAACTGCCCGACGATCACTCGTGGGGGCTATTTGTCCGGCGCGACCCAAGCCCGCGCAACATTATTTCATATATCAAGATCGGGGCGGCCCAGCATTTTGGCAGCGACAAATACCTGCCGGGGCAGTATGGCTTCACCCGGCTCAACCTGCGGATGAACCGAATCCAACTGGGTCAGCAAACCGTTTGGCTCCGCGCCCGCAACGGTCGGCGGGAGAAATCGCTCGAATCATACATTACCGAGAAAGGCCGGTTTGTGGCCTCGTTTCAGTGGATTCTCAGCCGCCAGGGTGATTATCAGCCCAACTCGATTCTGAAACAGGTCAATCTGGAAGTAGCCTATTATTACCGGCTGCGGTCGCAGTATGCCAACTCGTATTTATACGCTGCCGTCGGGTATTACGGTCAGGACCCGTACAACATTTATTTTCAGGACAGCTACCCGTTTGCCCGCGTCGGGCTGGCAGCCGGTATCAACGTGTACAAAAGTCAGTCCGTTGCCAATCCAAAATAAGGACTAAACATTAATCGTCATTTAATCGGCGATCACTAAGCCGACGCTCCGTTTTTTGTTCTAACTAAAAAATGTAAAATGACCCAACTTCGTTTCGTATTTTATATAGTTCTGATTATGAGTGGTTTGCTGCTGAACGGCCTTCGTGCCGAGGCCCAGACGGCTCAAGACTCAGTTGCCGTGCCGCACCACAAAGTGCAGATCATTCCGTTGCCGATTGTTTACTACACGCCCGAAACCCACGTTGGCTACGGGCTGCTGGGCGCGTGTCTGTTTAAGGCCGGGGCCAATGCCCGCACCTCCAACATTGACGTGGCCGCGATCTACACCCAGAACCATCAGTTAGTACTCGATCAGTTGATGACCATCTTCACCCGCGACGAGAAATACCTCATCAAAGCGAATCTGCTTTATACGCAGTTCCCCGAATTTTACTACGGCATCGGCAACGACACCCGCCCCGACCACCGCGAACTGATTTCGTACAGCAGCTTTCGCACTTACCTCAACGTGCTACGGCAGGTTAAACCAGGCTGGTTTTTGGGCGTGCAGGATCAATATTTCAACACATTCAACGTCAAACGCTCATCCACTACACCGTATCCCGACAATACCCTCATTGGCGGGTTGGGCAGCCACACGCACGGTGTGGGTCTGGTGAGTATCATTGACACCCGCGACAATATTTATTCGGCCATGCGGGGCTGGTACGCCGAAGTGTCGGGACTGGGCTACCGGCAGGCGTTGGGCAGCGATTTTACGTTTACCTTTGATCGGTACGAGGGCAGCAAGCCCGGCGGCTCGATTGATTTCTGGCGCATCGCCGGGGATTATTTCGACCCTAAGCGCACCGAATTAGTGAAGACCGGCTACTCGGTTCCGGTGACGCACGGTGTTCACTCGATGGTCATCGTGCGCTGAGGCCGGGTTTTGCCCGCCGGTTATGGTTGTCTGCAAGATAAATCAGGCGGCACTAAACCCCATTTTTAAACAGTGTGCGGGGGTGGTCTGCGGGCGGTGTAATCAACTAAAGGCGAAAAAACCGCCACAGATCGGCTGGATCGCCATCGGCGACTCGTATCAGGAAGCAGTTGACAACGCTGTGTTGACGCGCCGAATGTGTTGATAAAGAAAATCAGGGCAGGCTTTCAGTGGCTTATTTTCCGAGTACCTGTTTGCGGTGGTTAACGCCCCAGCTATGCAGTTCAAGCATTACTTTTTTCAGCGAACGCGAATAATCCGTAGCGACGTATTCAATTAAAACCGGATGATCGTCATGCACGATTCGCTGAATCAACTGATGCTCTTCCATGTCTTTCAATTCGTTGGAAAGCACTTTGGGGTTGATTTCAGGGATGCTCCGCTGGATTTCCGAAAAACGCCGGTTGTCGTGCATGATTGATGTCAAAATCAGCACTTTCCATTTACCGCTGATTACCTCCAGCGCATCCCGGATGGGCAGCATCTGTTCGATGCAATCGACATACTTCGTTTTGCTTTCGCTTAAAATCATGGTGTTGCTTCGGCGGTCCGATTGCGTTTATATAGTTGATTACCTCCGGGTAACTGCTTACTTACAGTAAGCAAAAGTGCTGACCTTTGTGTAATAAACCAAGTAGTTCCCAATCATAAACCGAATGGCACCTCAGCCGAACCGATCAAAACCGCTGCACATCGCCCTGTGGATTGTGCAGGCCTTTTTAGCCCTCACCTTTATCGGGGGTGGGATTTTTAAGTTGATTACACCCCTCACCACGCTCACCGGCATCTGGCCCTGGACGGGCGAATACCCCAATCTGCTGCGGCTGACTGGTTTTCTCGATCTGTGTGGCGGTCTCGGTCTGGTGTTGCCCGCGCTTACCCGCATCAGGCCGGGCTTGGTTGTGGTGGCTGCGCTGGGCTGCGGCCTGCTCATGGTGAGTGCCATTGTCTTTCATCTGATTCGTGGCGAGGGCAACGACATACCGATCAACGTGGTCCTGCTGGTACCTATCCTGTTCGTTTTGTGGGGCCGTTGGCAGAAGACACCGATTAGTACGTAAGCAACATTTAAATTCGTGAATCATGTTTAGAGGCAACTGGGGACGGATTTTTATCACGTTCATCATCGTGAGCAGTACGGTTATATCGGTGGTAGTCGATTGGAACGCTACTCACTTGTTTAATCCCGAATGGCCGGGACACGCCCGCCTGCACGGGTTGTTGTTTCTAAACCTGCTTTGTGGGGCATCGTTGCTTGGTTTGTGGCTGATGTGGCGGCAGTCGAGAGAACCCGAATTGGGAGTCCGGGTGGCCGTGTTGATTACCGTCATGTACAGGGCTTCCTTTTTTTATCTTGGTTTCCTGCCCCCTCACGTAGAATTTCTGCCCGGCCACGAAGAACCCCCTCATCTTCATGGTGTCCCAATTTACCTGAATGTAGTGGCATCGGGCGTGTTTGTGGTGCTGGTGCTGCTGGGCTATTGGATCTACCGGCGCGAACATCCCAATGGCCAGGAAACGTCTTAGGCCAATATCCTTTGTTGAAACAAATGGGTAGAATGTATATACTGCTATCCGAATAAACAACGGAACTGCAACCAAAGCCGCAGCGGTACTGCCACAACTGGCGACTTCGCTGGCCCGTTAGCACATAGTTTAGGACTGCTCAAAGAGCAACCGAACGTCAACCTCAAGCAAATCGATTATTGACCTGATTCGGTCGGGTGTAAATTTCGGCCAGTCCAGCATATCTAAGGCCGAAGCCCGCACCGTGCGGAAAATCAGCACCCGGCCCACCAGAAAAAACGCTTGAAGTTTAACGGCTTCGCTCTCCGGTGGCAGGCCGCGCAGCCGGGCCACCAACTGAATTATCGGGTTGAGCAACTGCATTTCCAGTGCGGCATTAACCGGTGCCGAGGCCCCCGACGGCTGCGCCTGTTCCTGACCCATCAGCCGCGCCCACTCCGGGCGGCTGTAGAGAATTACCCAGGCATGATTGGTAAGCAGGTGCAACAGCGCGTCGAGTTGCTGGTTGCGGTCGGCGGCTGCATCGGCCAACACGGCCATTGCCTGCGCAGCCGCCGACGCTAATTTCTCGCTCATCTCGTCGGCTATCCCCTGCAAAACGGCCTGATACAGACCGGCTTTGGAGCCAAAATGGTGGGCAATAGACGGCAGTGTAGCCCCGACCGCCCCGGCAATTTTCCGCGTCGATACGCCGTCGAAGCCCCGCTCGCTGAACAGGCGGGTGGCAGCCTCCAGCAGACCGGCGCGGGTATCCTGACCGCGAAGAGGTACTTTTTCAGTCATGTTTTAGTCGGATAACCGGATTTTATGGTACGTTTGTACGGTATCTATCGTTCGATACCCTAACGCTGAATAGCGTTCATCGGTATTGACCGGCGTAAAAGAATCGAACCGTCTCCTTAAAAAATAGTCTGTCTATGTCCGTTACCCAGTCTGTACAAAGCGAAGGAGCCGAACTCGTGTTCGACGTGCAGGGCAGTGGCCCGGCCCTGCTGCTGATTCCGGGCGCGGGCGGCACCGGAGCCGTTTACGCCCATATTGCCCCCTTGCTGGCCGACCAATTCACCGTTATCACCTACGACCGGCGCGGCAACGCCCGCAGTTCTGGCGACACCACCGCTGATCTCGATATGAGCCAGCAGGCCCGCGATGTGGTGGCTGTTTTGACTGCCGCCGGACACGAAAAGGCCATCATCTTCGGCAACAGTGGCGGGGCCAATATCGCCCTGCAAGTAGCCGCTGACCGGCCCGACCGGGTAGCTGCCCTGCTCGCCCACGAGCCGCCCGCCGTGGGGCTGCTGCCCGATGCCGATGCACAGTTGGCATTCATGGAGCAGGTCCATACTACGTTTCTGACCGAGGGAGTTCCTGTCGCAATGAAGCTGTTTGCCTCGTCGTTAGTTGGATTTACGGGTCCGGTAGCGGGCGGCCTGGGGCAGGGGCGGGACGTGCCGTTTTTTCTGGGAAAAGAATACCGGCCCATCACCCGCTTTGTGCCGAACCTCGATAGCATCCGTCAGGCTAACGTGCCAACCGTGCTACTGGTGGGCGAACGCAGTGGCGATGCGTCCTACGCCCGCACGGTGCCGATCATTGCCGCCGGACTTGGGTGTCCGGTCGTGACCGTGCCGGGTCATCACCTGGCGTTTCTGGTGGACTCCGAAGCCTTTGCCGAAGCCCTGCGACCCCTGCTTTCTGCTTATTCTGCTCCCCATGATTAACAAAACCGTTGCCAGTGTCCGGGAAGCCCTGTTGGGTCTGTCGGACGGCATGACGCTGATGCTCGGCGGCTTTGGTCTCTGCGGCATCCCCGAAAACGCCATTGCCGAAATCGGGCGGCTGGGTGTAAAACACCTGACCTGCATCAGCAACAACGCCGGGGTCGATGACTTCGGGATCGGGTTGTTGCTGCGAACCCGGCAGGTCCGCAAAATGATTTCGAGCTACGTGGGCGAAAACGCCGAGTTCGAGCGGCAACTACTGAGCGGAGAACTGGACGTAGAACTCATTCCGCAGGGGACGCTGGCTGAGCGGTGCCGGGCGGGCGGGGCCGGGATTCCGGCCTTTTACACCCCGGCGGGCTATGGCACCGAGGTAGCCAAGGGTAAGGAAACCCGCGAATTCAACGGCAAAATGTACCTGCTCGAAACGGCCCTCACCGCCGATTTTGCGTTTGTCAAAGCCTGGCGGGGCGACACGGCGGGCAACCTGATTTATCGGGGAACGGCCCGCAACTTCAACCCGATGATGGCGACAGCGGGCAAAATCACGGTGGCCGAAGTCGAGGAGTTGCTGCCCGCCGGTGCGCTCGACCCCAACGAGATTCATACGCCGGGCATCTTCGTGCAGCGCATTTTTCAGGGCAACCACTACGAAAAACGGATCGAACAACGGACAATCAGTTTGTAGTTTGTAGTTTGTCGTGATCTGAGCACAACGACAAACCACGAACGACAAACTACGAACGAGAACCAAATCACCATCATGCTTGACAAACACGGCATTGCCCGGCGCATCGCACAGGAAGTTCCCAACAACGCCTACGTCAACCTCGGTATCGGCATTCCAACGCTGGTCGCCAACTATATTCCGGCGGGCATTAACGTCGAACTACAATCCGAAAACGGGCTGCTCGGCATGGGACCGTTTCCGACTGAGGCCGAACTGGACCCCGACCTGATCAACGCCGGCAAACAAACCGTGACTACCCTGCCCGGCTCCAGCCTGTTCAACTCCGCCGATTCGTTTGCCATGATCCGGGGCGAACACGTTGATCTGACCATTCTGGGCGCGATGGAAGTCTCGGAACGGGGCGACATTGCGAACTGGAAAATCCCCGGCAAAATGGTCAAAGGCATGGGCGGAGCGATGGACCTGGTAGCCTCGGCCCGTAACATTATCGTCGCGATGCAGCACGTGGCCAAAGACGGGTCCAGCAAGCTGCTGTCCGACTGTACATTACCCCTGACGGGCCTTGGCTGCGTGAAAAAAATCGTGACCGAACTGGCCGTGATTGACGTGACAGCGGACGGTTTTTTACTCCGCGAACGTGCGCCGGGCGTGAGCGTGGCCCAAATCCGGGCGGCTACGGCGGGCAAATTGATCGTTCCCGACGGCGAGATTCCCGAAATGAATCTGTGACATGAAAAACCCCCGGATCGGCAAATCGGAGCGTACAAAACCGGACATCGGCAGATCAGAGATCATAAAATTGGAAATTCCTAATTTCCGGTTGTATGGCGCGGAGGAACTGGCCGGGGCGAACCTGTTTTTTAACCTCGCCCGGATTCCGATGGTGGGGCAGCAGGCCAATTACAAACACGTGCCGCACCGCCACGCCCAGTTGCATCAGTTGGTGTGGCTCTCGGCGGGGATTACCGAAATCACGGTCGATACCGTCACCTACACCCTCGACCGGGGGATGCTGTACCTGATTCCGCTGGGGCTGGTTCACGGGTCTATGTTCTCGCGGCAATTAGACGGGTTTGTCGTGCATTTTTCGCCCGATTTTCTGCTGGCCGGTCCCGATCAGCACGAGGCTTCGCTGTTGCAGGGGCTACTCGGCGGGCCGTTTGTGGCGGTACAACTTGCTCCCATTTTCGAGCGGATTCAGGGACTGTTTGCCAACATCGAGACGGAGTTCACGCACGTCAGCCCCGAAAAAAACGAACTGATGCGTCATTACCTGCACATCATTCTGCTCGAAATGCAGCGCGAAGCCGGCTTGGTTCAGGCCGCCCGGCACGATCAGGCCAGTAGCATTTTTCCGGCCCGGTTTGTGGCCCTCGTCGAGCAGCATTTCATCACCAAAAAGCAGGTCAGCGACTATGCCGACCTGATGCACATCACCCCGGATTACCTCAACAAACTCGTCAAACGGACGATGGGCCGCACGGCGGGGCAGATCATCCGCGACCGGATCGTGCTGGAGGCCAAACGCCGGTTTCTGTTCAGCGAGGACACCGTTACAGAAGTAGCCCGCGCCCTGAACTATGACGACGTATCGTACTTCTGGCGGCTGTTCAAAAAGTATGTGAACCTGTCGCCGTCTGAGTTCAAAAAATTGGGCTACCGGCAATAAAAAACGGCCATGCGGCCCGTCGGTCCGGCCAGTTCGGATTTGTCCATATATCCCCGGCTTTCGTCCATTGGCTTGTGCTTTCAGCATCGGTAACTTTGACTGGTTAATCATTTTCATTTAATCAGTCAATTCGTATGCGTTTTGCCACCGTCGCCACCGCGCACAAGCCCGTACTGGCTGTTTATCACGGCTCCGAATTAATCGACCTGTCGCTGGCCGATCCGTCCCTGCCCACCACGTTACAGGCTCTGCTGGAAGCCGGTTCCGGCCTGTATCCGCGAATCAGCCGGGCCATGGCAAATGCCCCGGCAGCGGCCCGGCTCGACCCGGATGCGGTCACGTTTTTGCCGCCCCTGACCAATCCGGGCAAAATCATCTGTCTCGGCCTGAACTACACCGACCACGCCAACGAAAGCGGGTTTGCCGAGAAAGCCCCGTACCCGGTCATTTTCACCCGCTTTGCCTCGTCGCTGGTGGGTCACGGGCAACCGTTGATGCGGCCCGTGGTCTCGGAGCAGTTCGATTATGAGGGCGAATTGGTGGCGGTCATCGGGAAGGCCGGGCGGCATATCTCGCTCGAAGACGCACTGGATCACGTGGCCGGGTATTCGATTTTCAACGATGCTTCGGTGCGCGATTACCAGTTCAAAAGCCATCAGTGGACGGTGGGCAAAAATTTCGATGGTACGGGCGGCTTCGGCCCCGCCTTCGTCACCGCCGACGAACTGCCCGCCGGAGCCGCCGGACTGACCATCGAGACCCGGCTCAACGGGCGGGTGCTGCAACACGCCAACACGACCGACATGATTTTCGGGGTGGCCGAGACCGTCTCGTTGATGAGCGCGGCCTTCGCCCTGCTGCCCGGCGATATGCTGGTGATGGGAACCCCGTCGGGCGTGGGCTTAGCCCGCAAGCCACCCCTGTATATGCAGGCCGGCGACGTGTGCGAAGTCGAGATCGAGGGGGTAGGAATTCTGAGCAACCCGGTGGTCAACGAAGTGGCCGAACCTGTTCTGCTGGCTATGGCCTGACGGCTGATTTATTCCGAACCCATCCCGACAACCTGTGCCAATCGCCATGCAACCAGATAGTTACGATGTTATCTTGATCGGCTATGGGCCGGTAGCCGAAGTGCTGGCCGTGTTGCTGGGGCGGCAGGGGCGCAGCGTGGCCGTGTTTGAGCGGTGGACCGAACGCTACAACCTGCCCCGCGCCGTTTGTATTGACCACGAAATTTACCGGGTGCTGTCGGCCATCGGCATGGGCGACGAACTGGCGACCGTCTCGCACCCCGCTCCGCCCTACCGCTGGTTCAGTGCCGACTGGCAGGAACTGCTCGGCATCGACTGGTCGGCGGAGTCCATTTCGGGCGGCACGGAGGTCAATTTCGTGCATCAGCCGACGCTGGAAGCCATGTTCGACACGCAGGTTCGCACCCTGCCCACGGTTGATTTGAACTTAGGCTGGGAAGCCAAAAGCGTCTCGCAAACCGACGATTACGCCGAACTGACAGTAACCGAACGCGCTACCGGGGCTTCCCGAACCGTGCGGGGGCAGTATCTGATCGGCTGCGACGGGGCCAACAGTTTAGTGCGCCGGGCCATCGGGGGCGGGCAGGAAGACCGGGGCTTTGCCGCCGATTGGTTGGTGATTGACATCCTGCCCCACGACGGCGTGACGCTCGACATTCCGCCCGCAGCGCAGTGGTGCAACCCCGCCCGGCCTACCACCATCGTCCCCGCCGGGATTCGGGACGGGCGGTATTTCCGACGCTGGGAGTTTATGCGGCTGCCGGGCGAAACCGTGGCTGACATGGAAACCGAGACCCGCGCCTGGGAACTGCTGGCCCCCTGGGTGTCGCCGGAGCAGGCCACGATTGTTCGCCATAAAGTTTACACGTTCCGGTCGCTGCTGGCCGACCGCTGGCGCGATGGGCGGCTGCTGATTGCGGGTGATGCGGCCCATGTCATGCCGCCGTTTATGGGGCAGGGGATGTGTTCGGGCCTGCGCGATGACGTGAATCTGGCCTGGAAACTGAGCCTGATCCTCGATGGCCGGGCCGATGCCGCCCTGCTCGACACCTACCAGACCGAACGCGCCCCCCACGTATCGGACATCATTGATCTGTCGATGTTTTTGGGACGGTTGATCTGCCAGCCCGACCCGGTTAAAGCGGCAGAACGCGACCGGATGTTTCTGGACGGGCAGGCACCCCCACCACCCCCGTTTCCGAGCCTGACTGCCGGGCTGATTGACCCGTCGGCTCCGGCTGCGGGGCTGCTCTCGCCCCATGTTCGGGCCGGTCGGCAGGGGCGCACGGGGCGTTTTGATGAACTCGTCGGCACGGGGGGCTTCGTGCTGATTGCCGCCGACACGGCCCTGCTCGATGCCCTGGATTCGGCCACCCGGACGGTGGTAGATGAGGTTGGGATCACCGGCATTGCACTGTCGGGCGAGGCCGGTGATGCCCGCGTCGTGACTGATCTCGACGGCAAGTTCGCCCCATTTTTTGCCCGGCACGGGATCGCTGCGATGCTGATCCGGCCTGATTTTTACCTCTTTGGGGGCGCGGTCGATGCGGTATCGGCGGCTGGTCTGATCGGGCAATTGGCGGCCCGGCTGTCGCTGCGTCCGCCTGACCGGAACAGGAGTCCGGTACCATCGTATGCCCACTTGTAACTACTTAATCCTTAAACTTTTTGACCCCATTATGTTGCGTCAACTTTACAAAAAAGGGCTGTTAACCATCGCGTTGCTGCTCTCACTTGCGGCTGTTTCGGTCGCCCAGAACAACCGGGTTTCCGGTCGGATCACCACCGCCTTTGACCAGCCGCTGGCCGGAGCCAGTGTGCTGCTCAAAGGCTCACGGCTGGGTGGCACTACCGGCCCCGACGGTTCGTTTCAAATCGAGAATGTGCCGTCCGGCAACTACACATTAGTGGTTTCCTACATCGGTTACATCAGGCGGGAGGTGCCGGTCAGCGTCCCCGGCAGCGAGAATATCCTCCTTTCTCTAACCGAAGAATCAACCAGTTTGAGCGAGGTGATGGTGACGGGCGTGTTCGATGAGCGCAAGAAAATCGGGGCTTCAGTCTCGATCACGACCTTAGACACAAAACAGATCGACCGGCTGTCGTACACCAACGGGCTGGATTTGCTCAAGAACGTACCCGGCGTTTACGTCAACAGTTCGCTCGGCGAAGTGCGGACCCAGATTTCGACGCGCGGGATTGCCAACCGGCCCAACTTCACCTACGAACTGTCGGGCCTGTACTACGTCTCGTTGCAGGAAGACGGGCTGCCGCTGACCAACCTGAATTTCAGCGGCTACTCGCCCGATTATTTTTTCCGCAGTGATGCCACCACCAAACGCTTGGAAGCGGTGCGGGGCGGTACGGCGGCCATCACCGGGGCCAACGCGCCGGGCGGGATTTTCAACTACCTCTCCAAAACGGGCGGTGCGACCTTCGGCGGAGAAGTCCGGGCCAAATACGGGCTGGAAGGCAACGGTCAGAACCCGTTCTACCGCGTCGATGTGAATGTTGGCGGGCCAATCGGTGGTAACGGCTGGTCGTATAACGTGGGTGGATTTTACCGCACCGCCAACGGACCGTTCTACATGGGTTACCCGATGAACTACGGCGGGCAGATCAAAGCCAACGTCGAGAAAAAGTATAAAAACGGCTCGGTTACGGTATTCGGCAAATACTTAGACGACCACAATGCCTCGCCGGTGGCCCTGATCGGGCAGGATTTCGGCAATCCCCAGTTAGCTGCCGGTCTGAAAAATACCGACTCGTTTGCCCTGCCCGCCACCGCCGGTCTGTCTAACTACCAACTGCCGGATGGGACAGCCAAATCGTTTTCGCCCAAAGACCTGGCGCGGGCGCGGGAAACGTCGGTCGGCATCAACTGGCGGCATTCGTTCAGCGACCGGATTTCGTTCTCGAACAACGTCCGGTATTCTGACAAAGACTTCGACTCGAACAACACGGCGGCCACCAACCCGATCACCCTGACCGACCTGGTTTCCAACGTCACTGCCGGGCTGCTCGGCCTGGGCGTAATCACCTACCGCGATCTGCTGACCAAACAAACGCTGGCTACGGTGCAGGCCGCTGTGTCACAGACCGGCCCGCCGTCGTGGAAAGTGCTGAGCAACAACCTGCCCGGTCAGGATATTCTCAAAAACGGGCTGCTGTTCCAGAACGCCACGCGGGCGCATCCGCACATCACCGAACTCCTCGACCAGTTTGTGCTGACCGCCCGCGCCGACAAGATGAGTTTTAACCTCGGCGCGTTCATCGGCAGTTCCAATGTGGGCCGGTATGCCATCGGCACCAGCGGGCTGGCCTATACCACGCTCGAACAACACCCCCGGATGCTCGACATTTCGTTTGTGAACGCACTGGCGGGCGGGGCTACCCAGCAGATCACCAGTCCCGAAGGTTTTGTGCTGACCGGCGGAGCGTTCGGCGCGGTGGACTACGCGTTCAACAAGCAGACGTTCGCGCCGTTTTTTGCCCACACCTGGAACCTGACCGACAAACTGACCTTCGACTGGGGCCTGCGCTACGAGCGTACCACGTCCAAAGGCACCAACTACGTCCGTACCGCCAACGACGGAAAAGACGGGGGCCTGGACAAAAACCCGCTGACGACCTACGACCGGGGCTACTACAAAAATCCGGTGGCGTATGACTACCAGTTCAAGACCAACACCCTGTCGTATTCGGGCGCATTGAACTACCTCATCAGCAACAACCAGTCGGTCTATGGGCGGTATTCGGAAGGTAAAAAAGCCCCGGAGTTCAACCTGTTTCAAACCATCGATGCACCCGGTAAGGCTGATTTGCTGGACCCCGCCGTGCAGTCGATTACCCAGATCGAGGTGGGCTACAAATACCAGTCGAGCAAGCTGAACCTGGCCGTTACGCCGTTTTACAGCAAGCTGAGCAACATTTTGCAAGCCTTCACCGCTCTCGACAATACCGGTACGCTGTATAACCTCCAGCCATTTTTCAACAGCACCGAAACGCAGGGGATCGAACTGGAAGCGACGGGAAATGTATCGAAGAATTTCAGCATCCGGGGGGTAGCCACGTTCCAGACCTCGAAGCTGCTGCAATACAAAAGCGCGACCGCCGGGCCGACTTCTTTCCGCGCCGACGACTCGTTCGTGGACTATTCGGGCAACAAAGCCGACAACACCCCGCAGGTGATTCTGAACATCACCCCGACCTACGCGGTGGGCAAGTTCTACGCCTTTCTGTCGTATCAGTACACCGGCGACCGCTACGCCAACGCGCCCAATGCGTTCATCCTGCCGGGTTTCTCGCAGGTCGATCTGGGGGCGGGCTACACGGTTGGTAAGCGGCTGAGCCTGAACCTGAACATCAACAACGCCACCAATTCGGTGGGGGTGGTGGGCTGGGGTGCGCCGGGCGGTTTTCCGTCGGTGTTCAACAAATCGGATTTCACCACGTCCATCCGCGAGGCCAATCCAAACGCCCCGTTTGCCATCAACGTGACCCAGCCCCGCGCCTATTTCCTGACGGCTACGTATCGGTTTTGAGTGATTAGAGCGCGGTAGAAGTAGAGACGCAAGATTTTGCGTCTTCGCGTACGTCAGTAACAGAGCGTCTGTATAATCCATTGGTCTCGTTTGCAACAGCGTACCATCCGGGCGCGGAGACGCAAAATTTTGCGTCTCTACTGCATTAATCGGCACCCTTTCGACAACCAAACGTATGAACAAATTACTTCTAAAAACCAGCCTGGTCGTCCTAACAATCAGTACTTTTGGCTTGATCGCCAGCCAATCCCTGTCCAGGCTTTCGGGCGCACCCGAACCAATCACGGCGGACGTGACCGTTGCGGGCGGCAAGCTGCACGGGGCGGTTTCGGCGGTGCCAACGGTGCTGGCTTTCAAGGGAATACCCTACGCGGCTCCGCCGGTCGGGGCGTTGCGCTGGAAATCACCTCAGCCGGTGCAGCCCTGGCCCGACGTGCGCGACGCGACCAATTTTGGTGCGCCTTGCTGGGCGGCTCCCACGCCGGGACCACCCCCGCAAGGCCCGAAACCAAGCGAAGACTGCCTGACGCTGAACGTCTGGACCCCGGCCAAAACCACGACCGACAACCTGCCCGTCATGGTCTGGATTCACGGCGGTGGGTTCGAGTTCGGCTCCTCGGCGATGCCCGTCAGCGACGGGGCGAACATGGCCGCCAAAAATGTGGTCGTGGTTAGCATGAACTACCGGCTGGGCGTGTTCGGGTTTCTGGCCCATGACGATCTGGATAAAGAGGGCAGCGCGTCGGGCAATTTCGGCTTGCAGGACCAAATTGCGGCCCTGCGCTGGGTGCGGGCCAACATCGTCCGGTTTGGCGGTGACCCGGCCAACGTGACCCTGTTCGGCGAGTCGGCGGGGGCGCATTCGGTGGGGATGTTGATGACCTCCCCGCTGGCGAAAGGGCTGTTTCAACGCGCCATCGGCGAGAGTGGGGCGTTCTGGGACAGTGAACACGGCTCGATCAGCACCCGCGCCGAAGCCCACACGCGGGGCCGCGCCCTGGCCGACCGGCTGGCGGGCGGCAGCCTGGCCAAACTCCGCGACATCCCCGCCGACCAGCTTCACCGCGAGACGGTCTGGAAAGCCAGCACCGACCCCGGCACCACGGCCTTCGCGCCCAGCATCGACGGGTTTGTACTGCCCGACAGTCCGGCTGAGATTTACCGCAAAGGACGTCAACACCATGTGCCGCTGCTGGCGGGCTGGAACGGAGCCGAGGGGACAATTTTTATGTCCCGCGCCCTGCCCCACGCCACCGCCGACGAGTTGAAAACGGCGGCTGGAAAGCAATTCGGCGAAGCAAAAGCGGCTGATTTTCAGCAGGCTTACGCCCTCGCCCCGGACGGCGATACAAAAGCCGCATCGGAAAACCTGACGGGTGATCTGGTCATCAGCGAACAGGTCTGGGAATGGCTGCAACTCCACCGGCGAACGGGTAAATCGCCGGTCTATGGCTACCAGTTTGTGTATCGGTCGGCCTACTGCCCGGTGCCGGTGCATACCAGCGAAATGTCGTTTGTATTCAGTACGTTGCGTCCGCAGATTTTCGCCCCGGCAGCCAAACCCGGCGACCGCGACCGCGAACTGGCCGGGCTGATGACGAGCTACTGGGTCAACTTCGCCCGCACCGGCAACCCCAACGGCCCCGGCCTGCCCGTCTGGCCCGCCTACGAAACCGACAAATCAACCGTCATGCGGTTTGCCCAAACCACGGCAGCCGCGCCCGAAAGCGGCACGGAACGGTTCCGGTTTTTGCAAAAATTTCGCACCAATGGCCGTTTCCCGGCAAGCTGGCTGACGGTGAATTGACCCCATAAACAGCAACGACAATGACACAGATCAAACAGTTTTCGCACATTCCAAAACGCCCCGGCGAACTGGGGATTCACTCACTGGACCATTTCGGGCTGGCCGTTCCCGACATGAATCAGGCCGAGGGATTCTACGGCGCGTTCGGGCTGGAACTGCGGGCCAACGGTAATCAGCTTGGCCTGTTCTGCCCCGACAATACCCACAAATGGGGCATCCTGACCGAAGGGCCGGACAAAAAATTGCAGTACATTTCCTTCGGTGCGTTCGAGGAAGATATGCCCGCGCTCAAAACCCGAATCGAAAACGCGGGTGTCCGGCTGCTCGATCCACCGCAAGGCTTCGATTCGGCGGGGCTGTGGTTCCGCGATCCCGACGGGATGCTGATCGAGGTGAAGGTGGCCGATAAAACGTCGCCGAACGAAAAATCGTCGTTCAACATGGCCTCGGTGTCGGCCCCGGACCGGGGTGCGCCCTATCGGCGTTTGTCGCCCAAGGTTCAGCCACGCCGGATGGCCCACCTGCTGATTTTCACCACCGACGTGCTGCGGGCGATCCGGTTTTATAACCAGACCATCGGCCTGCGGCTGTCGGATCATTCGGGCGACGGAATCGCGTTTCTGCACGGGCTGCACGGCAGCGACCACCATCTGATTGCCTTTGCCAAATCCAACGCGCCGGGGCTGCACCACTGTAGCTGGGACGTGTCGTCGGTGAACGACGTGGGGCTGGGCGCAATGCAGATGGCCGACAAAGGCTATTCCGACGGCTGGGGCATGGGGCGGCACGTGCTGGGATCGAATTACTTTCACTACGTCCGCGACCCCTGGGGCAGCTACTGCGAATACTCGTCCGACATCGACTACATCCCCGTTGACCACGACTGGGCATCAGCCGACCACCCCGGCGAGGATTCGTTTTACCTCTGGGGACCGAACCCACCCACCGATTTTGTCCACAACTACGAGGCCGAAGCCCAAAAATTAACCACCGTATGAACAGTCACCAACAAACCGACGTGGTCATCATCGGGGCGGGGCCGGTCGGCCTTTCGCTGGCCATCGAATTGGGGCAGCACGGCATTCGGTGCCTGCTGGTGGAGCAAAACGAAAGCGTGGGCAACAACCCCCGCGCCAAGACCACCAACGTCCGCACCCGCGAGCATTTGCGCCGGTGGGGTATCGCCGACAAGCTGCGCGAAGCCTCGACGCTGCCCCCCGATTATCCGTCGGACATCATCTTCGTGACCCGGCTCAACGGGCCGCAACTGACCAAAATCGAGAACGCTTTCAACTGTTCACTCGACCGCAACGACCTCTATTCGGAGTCGGGGCAGTGGGTGCCGCAATATGTTCTGGAACAGGTCCTGCGGGCGCACGTAGACACGTTGCCGAGCGTCGAAATCCGGTTTACCACGGCTTACGTCGGGGCCGTTCAGGATGAAAACGGCGTGACGACGACGCTACGGAATGTCCACACCGGCGAGGAAACAACCGTCAGCAGTGCCTATCTGGTCGGGGCCGACGGGTCGCGGTCGCCGGTGCGGGAAACCATCGGGGCCATGATGGAAGGCAAACGCGGCACGGCGGAAAACGTCAACGTGCAGTTTCGGTCGTCGGAGTTGGGTAAGCTCAATCCGCACGGTCCGGCCATCATGTACTGGACCATCAACGGCGACGCGCCCTCGCTGATCGGGCCGATGGAAAGCCCCGACATCTGGTATTTCATCGCCACCCGCTACGACGGCAACCTGGCCGACATCGACCCGAAAGCCCTCATCCGCCGGGCCACCAACCTCGATTTCGAGATGGAGATTCTCGGCACCGCGCCCTGGGCCGCCCACAGTCTGATTGCCGATAAATATGCCGAAGGCCGGATTTTTCTGGCCGGGGACGCCTGCCACCTGCACCCGCCGTTTGGCGGCTACGGGATGAACATGGGCATCGGCGATGGGGTCGATCTGGGCTGGAAACTGACCGCCACGTTGCAGGGTTGGGGTGGACCGGCCCTGCTGGCGAGTTACGAGCAGGAGCGCAAACCGATCCACCGGATGATCGTTGACGAGGCCAATGCCAACTACGCAGCCCTGGGCAATCACCTCACGCTGCCCGGCCTGGAAGTCCCCGGCCCCGTTGGCGATGCGACCCGGCGCGAGGTGGGCGACGTGATTTTTACGGCCAAGATGCGCGAGTTTAAAACCCTCGGTGCCGTGCTGGGCTACCGCTACGAATCGCCGGTGATTGTGGGCGACGGGTCGGTTCCCCCGGCCATGACGGCCATGATTTACCGGCCTTCGGGGTATCCGGGCTGTCTGGCTCCGCACCTCTGGCTCGAAGATCAAACCTCGCTTTATGACCAGTTCGGGCCGGGACTGACCCTGCTGGCGACGGACACAGCGGCCACCGAAGCCAACCTGCGCGATGCCGTCTCCGTAGCCGACGCGCTGGATATTCCGCTCAAAACCGTCGTCCCGAACGATCACCGGCTGCGTCGGCGGTACGGGGCCGCGTTTGCCCTGATCCGTCCCGATCAGCACGTTGCCTGGCGGGGCGATGCCCTGCCCGATGATTTCGGGGCGTTGCTCGAACAGATCAGCGGGGGCAACGTGCGGGAGCTGTCGGTAGTTGCTTAATCGAAACAGTCATCATGGAAAGTAACCCGAATAATGCCGGTATGCCTACCGTTTCAGCCACCCAAGCCCAGCCGGAGCAGACCGCTATGACCATTGACCGGGACTGGACGGCGGTGGTGGCTTCGGCCATCTGCTTAGTTTTCTCGGTGGGGACCATTCAGCTTTATGGCTTCGGGGTATTTGTGCGTCCGCTGTCGGCAGAGTTCGGCTGGACCCGGACGCAGCTATCGGGCGCGGTGGCCATCGGGCAGTACGCGCTGGCGTTCTCAGCCCCGTTCTGGGGCATATTGATTGATCGGTTCGGGCCGCGCCGGATCGTGGTTACGTCGGTCGTGACGCTCTCGGCGGGCGTGGCTTCGCTGGGTCTGCTCACGCCCAATTTGTGGCATATCTACCTGATTTTCGCGCTGATTCCGCTGATCGGGGGTGGGGCTTCTCCGTTGGGCTACGCGGCCATTCTGGTGCAGCGGTTCGACCGGCGGCTGGGGCTGGCCCTCGGTCTGGCCCTGATGGGTGTGGGCTTCGGGGCCACCATGTTGCCGCCCCTGACGCAGTCGCTGCTGGCCCGGTTCGGCTGGCGAACCGCCTACGAACTGCTGGGCCTGACCACGTTGCTCGTCACAGTTCCGGCGGCCCTGCTGGCGACCCGTGCCGTGCGGGAGCCGGTTCGGCGGTCGGCGGTGGCCCACGCCGTGCCGCTGTCGGCACTATTGGGCACACCCGCTTTTTTGCTGATGTGCCTCGTGTTCATCCTGTTGGGCATTATCAGCGTGGGAACGCTGGCGCACCTGGTGCCGATGATGACCGACCGGGGGTTTGCGCCCGCCGAGGCCGCCAGGATTGCCGGGCTGACCGGGTTGGCGGCTATTGTGGCCCGTAGCGGCATTGGCTGGCTGCTCGACCGGACGTTTGCGCCCCGTGTGCTGGCCGCTGTTTCGCTGGTGGCCGGGGGGGCGTTTCTGCTGCTGGCCTACGGATCGGGTGCGGGGTCGAGCTACGGGGCGGCTCTGCTGCTGGGCGTGGTGGTGGGGGCCGAAGTGGATTTTATCGCGTATCTGATCCGGCGGTATTTTGGGCAGGTGGCGTTTGGGCGGCTGTACGGCATTGCGTTCGGGCTGTTTATCGTGGGGTCCGGCACGGGGCCGCTGCTGCTGGGGGTCAGCTTTGATCGTTTCGGCGGCTATCGGGCGGGATTGCTGGTGTTCGTGGCGGTCAGCATCGTATCAGCCGGTATCGCCTGGCTCCTGCCGAAATACCCGGCAATGGCTGTTCAGCCAGCCCAACAGAATTAGCTAATTTACTCATTGTCAATAGATTGCTTACCGTTTAATTTCCTGACCCACTACGCATGATTGCCCAAAAAATGGCCGATGGGCTGTACATGATCTCCCACAAACGGGTCAATATGTTCCTGATTGTCCAGCCCGATGGCTGCATCCTGATCGATACGGGTTTTCCTGATTCCGCCGATACGGTTGTGGCTGCGCTGGCCGAACTGGGTAAAAAACCGACCGACATTCGGCATATCCTGCTCACGCACAACCACCCCGACCACATCGGCAGTGCCGCCGTGCTGCAAAAACTGACCGGTGCCGAAGTCTATATCCACGACCTGGACGCGCCGATTGCCAAAGCCGGGGGTGGTTTCCGGCCCGTTTATCCGGCACCGGGGCTGCTGAACTGGCTGATGAAAAAATTCGTGCTGGGCAAAGTCCGGCAGGTCGATCCGGTCCGCATTGACCACCGGCTGACCGACAGCCAGATACTGCCCTTAGCCGGGGGAATCACCGTGATTCACGTGCCGGGGCATTGTCTGGGGCAGGTCGCGTTCTTTTGGCCGCAGCACGGCGGAGTGCTATTTGCCGCCGATACCTGCATGAACCTGGGTCGGTTAGTGTGGGCGTTTGTTTATGAAGATTTTGCCGAAGGAAAGCGATCTTTACAAAAGCTGACCAAACTCGATTGTCAAATGGCTGGTTTCGGGCATGGCAATGCCATCATTACAGGTGCCGGAGCGCAGTTTCGGGCGTGGGTTACCGGGCAATCATCCCGGTAGCTTCGGCTCTGCCCAAAGCACGGTCAGGCAGACAAGGAACAGCAAGAGCCATAACCAGCCGGTCGGTTGCCGGTCGGTCCGCAGTGGGTGTAATTAAAAAAAGCACAAAAACCGTAATGACTGGGTTGTAGCCCTATGAGCCATTCCGGGCGTGCCTGTAAACTGTTGTACCGGGCTATGTGCTTAGGTTTTGGACAAATTAGTCGGATGACGCATGCGGTATAACACTTGGCTGTGATCAGCCAGATTCATTGCAAAACGGGTAGTTAATGACTTGATAAACAGCAGAGTTATTTATTATCCGATGGTATTGAAGAGGTCTTATCGAACTTATCACCGTTGAGGAATCCATCGCTTTCGGCCATTGAGTCACGTCGCCGATTGGTTGGCTACAACAGCCGGAATCGGCATCGGATACGGTGTGGGCATTTTCGGGCGCGGGGCTTACAAATCGGCTTGGGCCTATGGAAGCCGCTCACCGAACGGTTGTTCAGTGACGGGTGAAACAGAGTGGTCAGCGGTGGACTGATGCGGGCGCGCAAGCTGTGTTGAACCTGCGCGTCGCATCTAAAAGTGACCAATGGCAGTTGCAGTAACAGGCTGATAATGGCCTAAAAATAGGCTGAATATACGTTGAGTAGGTAGTTTTGACATGCACCCGATGTACCCCACATTAGCCACCACTGGCAATCTTTCTGTTTCGGCTGACGATACAATTGAAACCTTAATCGAACGCTTCGCCCGCGATCAGGACGTGGTAGAGTCGTCACGGGCGTTGTACGTTCGCACGCTGCGGCTGTTTCTGAACTGGCTATCGGGGAAAGGCTATGAACTCGGTCAGGTTGATCGCTCTACCATCATTCAGTACAAGGAAGAGTTGCTGGCCGGTGGGTTGAGCGGCCTGACGGTTGGCTCGTATCTGACCACCGTGCGGAAGTTTTACGAGTGGGCCGAGGCCAACAAATTGTACCCAAACGTGGCACGGGGCGTGAAGTCGCCCCGGCGAAAGCAGCAGTTCCGGCGGCAGCCCCTCACTGCCGAACAAGGTCGCCAGCTACTGACTACTGCTGACCCGAACCAATCTGTGGAGACAAGCAACAAAAATACACCTGCCAACGATTCTGACAAGTTACAGGCGTTGCGCGATCATGCCATCACAAACCTGTTGCTGCGAACAGGTTTGCGAACTATCGAACTAATCCGGGCCAACGTGGGCGACATCAGCCTGAAAGCAGGAAAGCGGATTCTGAAAATTCAGGGTAAAGGCCGCGACGAAAAAGATGATTTCGTGATTCTGACCGCTAAAGCCCACGAGCCGATTGCTGTGTACCTGAAATTCCGGTCACAGACCGACGCGCCCAATCTTCTTTCTCCCCCGGCTGGAGAGCCTCAGACCAAAACAACTACCCCGATTCGACGAACTGGCGTTGACCCGTCGGCTCCCTTGTTTGTGTCCCACTCGAACAATAACCGCGATGGGCGGCTGACTACGCGCACGATTCGGCACGTCGTCAAGCAGCAGATGCAGGCGATTGGTATTGACAGCCCGGAGTACACGGCCCATTCGCTGCGGCACACAACAGCGGTGAGTATTCTGCGAAACGGCGGCAGCATCGAAGAAGCGCAAAGCGTGTTGCGCCACGCCACGCCAACGACGACCCAGATTTACACGCACACCATCAGGGAAGAAATCCGGCTGGCGCGGGCCAGTGAAGAGCGGCTTGACGACGTGTTTTGATGGTATACTATTCGACTTCCGTAATGTAATCTTTATGGAAGTCGAAAGCTGTAACCAAACCAAGTCTCCGTCCTGAGCGCAGCAAAATGATTTTGACTATACTTGGCTATAACCCCATAAAAAACTACATTTATAGCGGATTATAAATCAAGTCCGTGTTCGAGGTATACCATGAATCTCATTGGCCGACAAACCGAAGCACAGTTATTACGAACCGTAGCGGCCAGCGACCGCCCGGAGTTTGTAGCGATCTACGGCCGTCGGCGGGTGGGCAAAACGTTTTTGGTACGGCAGCTTTTTGGGGATCGCTTTGCGTTTCAGATGACGGGCATTGCCAACGTCCCGGTTCGGCAGCAGTTCGCTAACTTCCTGACGGCCTTCAATCAGTATAGCCCCCAACCAGCCCAAAAACCGCCCGCCGACTGGTTTACGGCTTTTACGTGGCTGCGGGGTCTGATCGAGCAGCGGAGCGACAGTGAGCCGGTCGTTATTTTTTTGGACGAACTACCCTGGTTGGATACGCCCCGGTCGAGTTTCGTAGCCGCTTTGGAGCATTTCTGGAACAGTTACGGGGCCGCAACGTCCCGGCTGAAACTGATCGTCTGCGGTTCTGCGGCTTCCTGGATGATTCAGAAGCTCATCAATAACCGAGGTGGCTTGCACAACCGAGTCACGAAACGAATTCACCTTCAGCCGTTTACGCTGGCCGAGACAGAACAATATTTTCGGGCCGGTGGTATCCTGCTCGACCGCTATCAGATTGTGCAACTGCATTGCGTGATGGGCGGCATTCCATTTTACCTCAACGAAGTTGAACCGGGGCTGAGTGCTGCCCAACTTATTGACCGGCTATGTTTCAGTCCGGGCGGGTTGCTCCAGACCGAGTACGGAAATCTGTATCGGTCGTTGTTTCAGCAGGCCAACGCACACATCGCCGTGATTGAAGCACTGAGTACGAAAGGCAAGGGCTTAACCCGCGACGAACTCATCAAAACCGCCGGGCTTGCCAACGGGGGAGCCGTAACAACCGTACTGGACGAACTGGAACTGAGTGGGTTTATCCGAAAATACGCCCCTTTTGGCCGCAAATACCGCAGTAGTCTCTATCAGTTGACCGACCCGTATTCGCTTTTCTACCTTCGATTTATCAAAGATGCGAAGGCGAGCGGCACTGGTACCTGGCTCAACTTGCTCGACAGTGGGGCGTGGCGGGCCTGGAGCGGCTACGCCTTCGAGATGGTCTGTCTGAACCACGCCGAACAACTTAAAAAAGGGCTGGGTATCAGCGGTGTATATACCGAACTCTCGGCCTGGCGGAGCAGCGAAAGTAGCCCTGGTGCTCAAATTGACCTACTGATCGACCGGAAAGACAATGTGATCACGGTGTGCGAAATGAAGTTTTCGACCGGACCATTTGTCCTCACCAAAGCCTACGCGGAGGTGTTGCGGCATAAAATACAGACGTTCCGGGCGGAATCGAAAACCAAGAAATCGGTCTTTTTGGCGATGGTCACACCCTATGGCGTACAACCAAATGAGTACGCGCTGGGCTTAGTCCAAAACGTGTTGACACTCGATGAACTTTTTTCCTGAACGTTCTATATGCCTCCACCACCCGCCAATTCCCTGTCTGCTGCTGATTCAGGTTCGTTAGTCGAACTCCACGAGTATCTGCGGCAACTTGTCTCACCTGGACAGGAAGCCGGTCGTGGGGAGCGGAGTGCCGCCCAGCCAGATTTTGCGCGGGTAGAGACCTACTGGCACATTGGTCGAATCATCGTCGAGACGGAGCAGCAGGGTCAGGATCGGGCAGATTATGGTGTGCATCTTATTGAGCAGCTTTCCCAGGAGCTGATTCGGCAATACGGCAAGGGGTACAAAACATCCAATTTATGGTGGTTTCGACAATTTTATGTGGCGTTTCCAATTCTCCACGCGTTGCGTGGAGAATTCATTAATTTCAAAGCTCAACTCCGTACCGAACTCACCTGGACGCACTACCGATTGCTGATTGCCATTGAAAATCAGCAAGAACGTCATTTTTATCTGCATAGTGCCGCTGACGAAAACTGGTCCTACCGCACGCTGAACCGGCTCATCAAATCCCGCTATTATTATCAGGTTGCACTGGGGGAAGATCAATTGGTGGCCTTACCGCCTACCCTACCCAAAAAAATAGGTGAAACTGAAAAACGCCGAAGTCGAACCGCCCAAGCTCGGCGAATACTGCTTGACAAAACGGGTTGGGCATTAGTCGAACGATTGGCATCCGGTTTGCCGATGACAATAGTAAAGCCGGATGTACTTTTTTATCACTACGGCTTACAACGCTTCGTCGGTCTCTGGATCGGTGAAACAACCCCGGCGTTGACCGAGCAAATTCGTCGGCAACTATCGGAGTGGCAACCAATTCAGCCAGCGTCTGTTCTTAATTTCCCTTTAGCCCTATTAATGAATACAAAAAACGAATTGCAGTTGATAACTACCGCCACTACTCCTCAACTCACTGAATCAGAACTAAGCCAGCTACCTAAACAACTCTAAATCAGACACCAAACGCTTTAGCTGTAAGTGGGTGCTCAACAGAAACCAGAATAGGCTCATCGCCTTTTTCGCGCCTAACGACATCGTTGGTAAATATCGGGCTGGCCGACTGGTTTCTGCGTTGGGGCTCATGTCTAAGCAGCAATACACTAATAAACAGGGTGTTTTTCATCAGAAATTAGTTTGGCCGGACGATCACACCCGCACCTGCCAGTTTTTGTCGTATTCGCGGCCCCAGAGCTGCATGGCTTCTTTGTCGTTCAGGATGTGGCCGTTCTCCGGGTTGCAGGTCAGCACCCGGCCCGTCCGGTAGGCAATATTGCCCAACTGCGCAATCAGCGTGGACTTGTGGCCGTTCAAAATTTCGCCGGTCAGTTTGGTGTCGCCCCGAATCGAACTGACGAAGTTTTGCAGGTGGGTGGCATCCAGCTTCTCGGTCGGACTCACGGGGTTGGTCGGGTCGGCAACGGTGTCGTCTTCTACCGCCTTTACTAACTTATTTTTCTGGTCATAGATGCGGTAACTGTTTGCACCGGGATAGACTACTGTGCCGGTGGTACCGTAGAAAATCACGCCCCGTCCGTCGCCTTCCGAGTTATACCCGTTGCAGCTTCGGCCCTCCCAGGTCAGGGCTGTGTTGTTGCCAAAATTAGCCGTAATGGTCTGGGTATCGGGCGTTTCCCAATCGTCCTGAAACGCAAACCGCCCGCCTGCCGATACCACTTTGGTCGGATAATCAACGCCCAGCCCCCAGCGCATCACGTCAATTTCGTGGGTGCCGTTGTTGAGGGCTTCGCCGGTGCCCCAGTTCCAAAACCAGTGCCAGTTGTAATGAATCAGATTATCGTGATAGGGCTGACGCGGGGCCGGGCCTTGCCAGAGGTCATAATCGAGGTTGGCCGGCACGGGGGCTGGTTTGCCTTTGCCGATGGATTGCCGCCAGTTGGTGTACCAGCCCCGCGCAAAATAGACCCGGCCAATGGCACCCGACCGCAACTCACCAATTAAGGCGTTGACGTTGCTGAACGAGCGTCGCTGACTGCCCATCTGCACGAGCCGGTTGTATTTACGGGCGGCTTCAACGGCCATTTCACCCTCGTGCGGGTTGTGACTGCACGGTTTTTCAACGTAAACGTGCTTGCCCGCCTGACAGCCCATAATGGTGGCGGGCGCGTGCCAGTGATCGGGCGCGGCAATGGCGAGCGCGTCGAAGTCTTTCTTTTCGAGCAGTTTACGGATGTCGGTCACGCCCTGGGGCCGTTTGCCGGTCAGCTTCTCGATCTCGGCAATGGTTTTGTTGAGCACCGTTTCGTCAACATCGCAGATGTAGCCGACTTCGACGTTGGGCAGTTTGGCGAAAGTTTTAGCCAGAAACAGGCCCCGGCTGTTGGTACCCATCACGCCCACCACGACTTTATCGTTGGGTGCGCCGGAAAAGATACCTCCCGCCGACAGCGACGCGGGTTGCCGCCCCGGAGACAGCAGCAGGCCCGTACCCGCGAGGGAAACCGTGCGGAGAAAATCACGACGGTTGGTTTGGTCAGTCATCAGCGTGTTGGTTTGCAGGATTTAACGGAGAAAGAGTAACGGGTCGGTTGGTTACTGTTCAAAGGCACCGCTATACCGGCCTGTATTTTTGGAACGGGGTTGGCCCGTAATGCCGGTTGGCTACGCCACATCAAAACTACCCGAATGTCGGGGGGAACAGCTAACTATCCGGTGGAGACTTGTTTTGGGGAGCCGGGGCCAGGTCGAGGTTCTGAATGGCAGGAGGTAGTTCATGGCGCATCAATCACTCCGGGCTGCTACCGAACAGGTAACGATTCAGACGTGGCCCCTGGTTTGTATCTGCTGCTGATCTACCGCGACGACAAAGTAATTCACGTCGGCAAATTATTGAAGCAGTAAGCACAGTAGCTACGATTACGTGCTGTCAGATAATATGCGCTTTGCTTCTTTTTGCAAGTGCGAGGAAAGTACCGTCAAATGCGAGGAAAGTACCGTCGCGGGGGAAGCCCATTTATTCTCTATTTTTTTTGGTTTCTGAACGCGTTTTTGTTTTCCAAAAAAAAGAACTCCCCCCTATTAATAATTAGTTAGTATTCTTTTATTTAACTTATTAACTATTAGGGTCTCTGTAACTATCTGATTGTTAGATTGTTACAGAGGTGAAATGCGAGGAAAGTACCGTTAAATGCGAGGAAAGTACCGTTTGAGTGCGAGGAAAGTACCGTCAAGTGCGAGGAAAGTACCGTCGAAATGCGAGGAAAGTACCGTCAAATGCGAGGAAAGTACCGTCAAATGCGAGGAAAGTACCGTCAAGTGCGAGGAAAGTACCGTCAAACCGCATTTTGAGCGCATACAGGCCTTTTCTTACGTCATTATCTCCTGAACTCCTGGCCTTATATGGCCCTGCAAAAACCAAATGCGAGGAAAGTACCGTCAGAGTTATCCACAATTGTGGATAACTTAATCAGGTTATGAGGCTGGTATAGTACCCACAATCAAATGCGAGGAAAGTACCGTCAATCATACCGGATACCAGTCGACACCTGGCTATTAAGCCATTGTGGTATTGATACTTGGTTCAACACCGATAGAAAAGTATATTTGTATAGACAGTTGGCCGTGAATCAATTCAGCTTGTATGCCCCTTAAAAAAGAACCCGCCGGTCAGCTCACACGCTCATTAGACACGGCATCCGTTAAGTCAACCGATACGCGACAGGATCGAATTGTGGCCCAGCACAACGATTTAATTCGCGCCCAGTATGATATGTCGCTGCTGGAGATCCGGTTGTTTGTGGCGATGCTGGCCCGGATCAACAAAGGAGACAATGAGTTTACGCTGAGCCGAATCCCGATCAGTGAACTGTATCCCGATGATAAAGTGGGCGGCAAAACCTACACGCAGGTCCGTAAAGCCGTGGTTCGGTTAGCGAGTCAGGTGATCACCGTTGACTCTAAAGACAACTGGGGCGTTCGGGAAATTGTCAGTAACCCGCTCATGGCAACCTGCCGCTACAAACAGGGGTCGGGTTATGTGGTGGCGCAGTTCAACAACTTCATTAAGCCGTATCTGCTCGAACTGAAAGGTGAATTTACGGTAGCGCAGGAATTGACACTGATGAGTTTTCGGAGTTTTTACTCCCACCGGCTATACTGGCTCCTCAAACTGTCGGCCTACCGGCGCGATACCATCACGGTTGGGCTGGCATCCATTAAAACAATGCTGAACCTGACCGACCGTTACGGAAATTTCAGTGACTTCAAACGCTTTGTGTTGGATGTGGCCCGGCACGAAATCGCTTCCTCCGACATGGCCTTCGAGTACGCGCCGGTTAAAGAAGGCCGGACCGTGGCTGCCATTCAGTTCAATCTGCTCCGCCCGGTGGTTGTTCATCAGGAAGATACCGAACTGCCCGACGGTGTGCAGCAGAAACTGACTGAATTAGGCGTGTCGCTCAAGTCGCTGCGGGAGATAAAATCGCGGTACAATCAGGGGAAAACTACCGAAGAGTATATCCGGTTTGTCCTGAACTATTACGACGAAGCCAATACCAAAGGCCGGGTTCGGTCGCTGGCCGGGGCTATCTTCAAAGGCTTGACGACCGATCAGTTAGCGCGTGAGTTTGGGGTTTGGAAAGCCGAAAATCAACCCGTTTACAAAGCCCCGCAACCCCGTCAGTTGCGGATGTCGAGCGAGAAAACCATTCCGTTGGACGAACTCAGAACGGGCTGGGAAGTGATGAAACGCAAAGGACTCACCAACCACGAAACGTTTGAAGACAGCATGGCCGAGTACCAAAATAACCCGATGTACCGGATTGAAGAACGAGACGGGAAAGAATACTTGGTTGTGCAGGAGTGAGTGGTCTCGTTTTATCCTGTAAAATTCATACCCCTCCCCTACCCTTCTGATAATCAGTCATTATTATGCCGAAATTACCGCTCTGCATCACGATAGGACACCGTGTCCTATCGTGATGCAGAGGTGCTTTTATCAGCTAAATAAGAATCATTTGCCACGATAGGACACGCTGTCCTATCGTGACATAAAACTGCATCAGGCGGTTTGACAGGATAGTAATTCGGCTATTTTTTTCTGGAGTTTCCGGCAGTCAAGGGGTGTTAGCCGGCCATTCGCCAAGGCTCGAATCTCGTTTCGCAGCCGGTTGGGCAGGGGGGAGGGCTGCTCATCCGGGCCGGATTCTGTTGAAGAAGACACCGCAACGCTACCCGCCAAAATAGCGTCAACATCGGTAAGGGGAGCCTGTGCATCGGCCTTAGTGAGGCTGTTAATGACGGCCTTGGTCAGTTTTTGTTTTCCCGCCAACACCTTCCGTTTCAGGTCAGGAGCTAATTTTTCGAGGCCAGCCGCAAAATCGCCATCCCGCCGAATCGTTCGGCTGCTAACCCCGTGTTCCTGCCCCAGCCTGTCGGCAACGTTACGCTGCGAAGCCCCGACATTCAGGTTTGACCCCCGCGCCGATTTCTGTTGCAGATAACGCATCCCCCGCAGGTAAGAAGCCTGCTCGGCGGTCAGGTTCCGCCGGCCCAACTGGTAATCAATCATGTAATCCCGTACCTCGCTGAGCGACGGGAACCGGATCAGGTTGATTCTGAAATCTACATGATGTTGCTGGATAACCCGGTAGCGGTTGTGACCATCGATCAGCACAAACGCCGGTGCATCATCGGTCCCCAAACCGGCAATGGCTTTGGTCGTTTCCCAGATGGTAAGCGGGTCTTTTACGCCGTGTTTCAGGATGTTTTGCGTCAGTTGCGCCAGTTCATCATCGGCTAAGGGCGGAATCAGATCACGGAGTTGGTCAAGGATAACCAACTGACTTTTGATGTTTTCTTCTGCCGACAGCAGGGAGGGGCGCACGTCAACGGTTTTCTCCCGCATGAGGCCCATAAAGTCTTTCTTTGCCATCTCACAAGGTCATTATTTCGGTGGCTAACTGATAATACTGATGCCAGGAGAGCGATTTGGGCGCATACGTGTACAGGTCTTCTTTGGCTACCTGCGACTGTTTGATAACCGTTGATACCTCGATGACAGTCTCATAAATGGGAAAATTGCGGTAGCTCTCGCGGATGTGGGTCATCATACTCTTGTGAACACTTTGGTTTTTATGCACCATCGTAAACACAATGCCTTTCACGGTTAGCGTCGGGTTGATGTACGTGCGGACTTCGGCAATGCGGTTGAACAAACTCTCAACACCGTGATAAGCCGATGCTTCGGGTTGAATGGGCACTAAGCAGTAATTTGAAGCGACTAACGAGCAGGTGGTGCAGATGCCGAGGCTGGGCGGGCAGTCAATAAGAATGTAGTCGAATTGTGACCTGGCTTCTTCGAGCTTTACCGTTAGTCGGCGGTCAGACCCGATGGCGTTGCCCAATTCCGATTCTTTGTAGGCCATCCGAATGTCAGACGGAGCCAGAAAGAGTTGATCCGTAATGCCAAGCAAGGGTAGGGGAGTGGTTCCCAGCAGTGCGTCAATCACTTGTTCTTCGGGCGTATGCACCCCAAAACACTGCGAGAGGTTGCCTTGTGAATCCATGTCCACCAGCAACACGCGGTTTCCCAATAGACTGAGGGCTTTCCCAACGTTGATGGTGGTGGTGGTTTTGCCGACTCCGCCCTTGTGGTTGACGATGGAGATCACGATAGCCTTATCGAAAAGACTGTCGGTATAACCATATTGCCTCACGGCTTCATCGAGCGTGGGCAAGTGCTTGGCTGGCACGTCTTTCTGATTTGTTAATGCCTTGTGAAGGGTTTTGGCCGGAATACCGGCTTCTTTTTCAATCTGAGACAGGTTGAGAGCGGGTTTGGCACGCAGGAACCGCACTAATTTATCGTGGGTCAGCATATAGGGTAGGGTAAAAATATATCTTTTGTAAAAGTAGAAAGAACTATTTTTATCCACAAGGCCAATACCTGATAGAAAATAGACTCGAAAACCGGCTGATTCAGGTAAATTACAACTAACGGACTGCGCTGTATTCCAGCACCAAAAACGAACCGGGCAAAACCGGAGCGCGGGGCCGGGGATTCTCGGTCGTAGCTGCCGGAGCCTCGCCATACTGCGCCGTTGTCACAAATACGTGATGGCTGGCCGGGTCAATGGTACTGGTTCGCGCTCCGCGCTGGGTGGTCACGGTTTGGACAACGGCAAAATGGCCGGGCTGATCTTCGCGTACCACCGTCAGCGAGCCTTCGCCGTTGGAGCTGATAGCCGACCCGGTTGCCGTATCAAACACCGCGCCATCCACGCCCGCGCCGATGGGAACCGTTGCCAACAGCTTGCCCGTCTGCGAATCGAGTACAATCATCTGCTTGTTGTGGCAGGTGCTGAACAGCCGGTGCCGCCCCTTGTCGAAGGCTAATCCGGTTGGTTCTTCACCCGTGCCAAGCGACCATTTATGCCTGACTGCCAGCGTTTTGGCATCAAAGACGGCCACTTCGTTTTTGTCTTCGAGGTTCACAAAAATCAACCCGTTGTCGTCGGTAACGGCGGCTTCGGGTGCGCCCCCCAACTCAACCGTGCCAACAACATCGCCGGTTTTCGCGTCGAGGACGGTCGCGCTGCTGCCTTCGTTATTGAAGATAAACACCCGGCCCGAAAACGCATCGTACATGATCGCGTCGGGTTTTTTGCCGGTCGGGATGTCTTTGATGGGCTTGAGTGTTTTCAGGTCAAACTGCGTGGCGGTGTTGGGCCGGCCGTTGGTGGTGTAGCCGACATTGGCCGATACCACCACCGCAATGCCATGCACCCCCGGTGTGGGACTGACGACCCCAATTTTTTCGCCCGTTTTCAGGTTTAGTACATCCACCTGATTGCCGTGCGAGACGTATAACCGCCCGCCTTCGGCATCGGCCAGCAGGTAGTCCCAGCCGCCTTCGCCCCCGATGGTGGTTTTCTTAACGAGTTCGTAATTGGCCGGGGTCTGGGCCGGTAAAGTACCCGTCAGCGACAGGGCCAGGGCGGTGATCATGAGCGTTTTCATGCTGTTATTGTTTATGGATTTATTGATTGCCCCGTAATTTAAGTTTTCTGTCATTCCGAACGGGGCGGCCCGTGCGGAACGAGGAATCTTTCGACCATCAAGGGTGGTAGCCGCCTTATCAAGAGATTTCTCGTTCGGCACGGGCCGCCCCGCTCGGAACGACAGAAAAGGCAGATTTGTCTTTATACGCCAGCCGCAACAATCCCGGAAAAATCAGCAGCAGCAACGGCAGGGCCGCGCAGAACCCGCCAATCACCGCAATGGCTAACGGCTGGTGCAGTTGCGCCCCCTGCCCGATGCCCAACGCCAGCGGCAGCAGGGCCATTATCGCGCTGGTAGCCGTCATGAGTTTGGGCCGGATGCGGGCCGAAATCGCAAATTCAATAGACTCGGCAACGGGGGCCGTGCGGTGATGGTTGGCAAACTGCTGAAAGGTAAAAATAGCGTTTTCGGCAATGATGCCCACAATCATGATAATCCCGGTGTAGCTGCCCACATTGAGCGGGGTGCGGGTCACGAACAACGCAATGAATGACCCCGACACACCCAGCATCGACAGCAGCAGAATAAGCCCGGCGGCCCGCCAGTCGCGGAACAAAAACAGCAGCACGATGAACACCAGCAACGAAGCCGACAGCAAAATCAATAGCAACTCCCGAAACGATTGTTGCTGCTGGGCATAGGCCCCGCCGTATTCGACGTGCTGCCCGGACACCAACGCCACCTGACTATCCACTTGTTGCTGAATCTCGCGGATGACGCTGCCCAAATCCCGGCCCGACAGACTGGCCGTAACCGCTACCATCGGCTGCAGGTTTTCGCGCTCGATTTCTGCCGTACCACTGTCCACCCGCACCGTGGCAAAGGCCGACAGCGGGCGGCTGCGGCCATCGGCGGTGAAAACGGGGCTTTGTTGCAGAAGGCCCAGGTTACTGCCTGCGTCGGGGTATTTGAGCCGCATTTTGATGAACTGCGCCCCTTCCAGAATCGTACCGACCTCATTACCCCGGAGCCGGGTGGTGAGTTGGTTCTGTAGGTCCATCGGGGTCAGGCCAAACTGTAACAGGGCCGACGGCACGGGGGTGAATACCACCGACGGCCCGGCAATGGTTACGCCGTTGAAAACATCGGCGGTGCCGGCTACCTTCGTCACGATGCCACCGATTTTGTCGGCAATGGGCCGGAGTTCGGCTGATTCGTTGCCGAATACTTTGACTTCAATCGGGTTGGGATCGCTCATCAAATCGCCGAGCATATCGCCGATTACCTGCCCGAAATCAACGCTCAGGGCGGGTTGGTTCGCTTCGATTTTGGCCCGTAAGTCGTCAATCACGGCGTTGGTGGAGCGGCTGCGGTCTTTTTTGAGCGAGATCAGGTAATCGCCTTTGTTGGGTTCGGTGATGAAAAAGCCCATTTGCGCCCCCGTTCTCCGCGAAAAAGCCGCCACTTCGGGAATCGTATGCACCAACTTATCAACCTCGTTAAGCATGGCGTTGGTCTCATCGAGCGAGGTGCCGGGTTCCGAGTGGTAGTCCAGCACGATGGCTCCTTCGTCCATTTCGGGCAGAAAGCCTGTCTCCAACTGACTGTAAATCAACCCAATTGCCAGCACCATCGCCCCGGCGATCCCCAGGGCAAATACCGGACGACGGATAAACACCGACAGCCAGCGACCGATGGCCGGGTGCGGAACGTGAGCGGCCTGCTTGCGGGCCAGAAACCCGAACAGGCTGTAAACGACCGGCAACCCCAGCCAGGTAATCACAAACGAACAGGTCAGCGTGATAACCATCGTGGTTGCCAGCACCTGAAAAAATGCCCCGGCCACCCCGCTCATCAGCGAAAACGGAATGAAAATTACGATGGTACTCAGTGACGAGCCGATCATGGCCGGCAACAAATCGGTGATGGCCTGCCGGATGGTGCCGGGCGTGGACTGCCCGCCCTGCATTTCCTCAACGGCGTGAATCTGCTCAACAATCACGACCGCGTCGTCAATAATCAGGCCGATGGCAGCCGCAATGCCGCCGAGGGTCATAATGTCCAACGTGTAGCCGATGCTGTACAGAACCAATAGCGCCGAGGCCAGAATAACGGGGATAATCAGCAAAATCACGACGCTCGCCCGCAGCGACCGCAGGAACAAACTCGTAACGATGATGGCTAAGATCAGCCCGATTAAAATACTGTCTGTCACGCCCTTAACGGCTTCGCCTACGAAATCGGCCTGGACGTAGGTGGGGGTCAACTTCACGTCGGCGGGCAGCAAGCGTTGCAGTTCGCGCACTTTTTGGGCTACGCCGTCGGTGAGGGTGATGAGGTTGGCCGAGGGCTGTTTTACCACGTTAATCAGCACCGTTTCCCTGCCGTTGGCCTCGATTTTGGTGAACTCCTGCTGCTCGTGGAGTTCGACGGTGGCAACGTCGGCGAGCCGGACAATGCGTTGCCCGCTGCTCTGCACTACGATGTTTTCTACGTCCTGCCGCGAGTGAACCGTTGCGTCGGTCAGGGTCAGGTAGAGCCGGTTGTAGTCGGAAGCCAGTCCGTCAGACTGGATAAAATTGGTGTTGGCGAGTGCCAGCGTGATGCCCGCCGGGGTCACGTTCAGCCCGGCGAGTTTGTCGGGTTGCAGCACGATCCAGTATTCTTTGGTGCGCCCGCCCATCACCTGCACGTTCGACACGCCCGGCACCCGGCTCAGATAGGGCCGGATGGTGTACTGCGCCAGCCGCCGGAGTTCGATCAGATCGCGGCCTTTCGATTCTACTGCGTAGTCAATGACGGGCATAATCGAGGGTGACATTTTCTCGACCGACAGGCTGGTGTTGGGCAGTAAGGTGTTCTGAATCTGGCTGATACGGGCGTTGACGCGCTGGATCGACACGTCCATATCAACCGACCAGTTCAGGTAAATCGACAGTTCGCAACTGCCCCGGCTGGTCGTACTCCGCACCATCTGCACACCCTCGACCTGGTTCACCGCGTTTTCTAAGGGCTGGGTAATAGCCACCATCATCAACTCGACGGGCTGCTCGCCACTGTCGGCAATGACCTTGATTTTGGGGAACGTTCGTTCGGGAAACAGCGACACCTGAATGTTGCGGTAGGCGGCAAATCCACCAACGAGCAGCAGCAGCAGCACCGCCAAAATCGGCTTGCGAAACTGAAAGATTCCGGGCCACGCTTGGTCGGGCCACTGGTCCGTCATCACGGCTTGGTCGGGCCACTGGTCCGTCATCGCGGCTTGGCCGGGTTGTTGGCCTGTCGTAGCGGGTTGGCCGGGTTGCGCCTGATCGGGTTGTGGGTCATTCATGGGCGGGGCTTGGTTATCCGCACCGACGCAGAATCGGCCAGGCCATACCCGCCCCGGCTGATGATGCGGTCACGCGGGCCGAAACGGGGGCTGAGAACTTCGATACGTTCCGTAGTTTGCAGGCCGGTCTTGACCGGGACGCGCACGGCGGTACTGTCGTCAATGAGTTTCATCACCCAGAAATCGGTCTGGAGTTCATTTGCCAGCACCGCGCTTTTGGGCAATGATTGGGCGTTGGCCCGTTGCTGATCGGTGAAGGTAATGCTGAGTTGCAACCGGGCGGGCAACACCATCGGCTGGTTTGGCACCACCACAAACCGCTCCGTTTGCGAAAGCGAATCCGTCAGGGCAAGCGTTCGGGAGACGCGGCCACCCACCGTCCGGCCATTGGGCAACCGGATAACGCAGGTACTGCCGATATGCACCGAGGAATCCTGTTCGGCGGGTACTTCGATCAGAAACACGAACATATCGGGGGCCGAAAAACTCGCCAGCAACGCCCCGTCCTGCACGTATTCGCGCTCTTCGGCGGTTACGCGCGTGACCAACCCCGCATCGGGCGCACGGATGATGAGTTGGCCGATGTTTTTGAGCGAGGGGTCGTGGAGGTAATTTTTGCCGCCGAGGGCGTAGGCTTCTTTGGTTTCAAGGCCGAACAGGGGTGATCCTTTCCGCAGTTGGTCCCCGATTTTGACATACACTTTCGTCACGTAGCCCGCAATCGGTGATTTCACGTCTCCGCTGGTGAGGTAGTAGGTCATGCCCCGGAATGTTTTATCGAGCCGGAACGAATCCGTTGCCATCGTCACCACCTCAACCGGCGTTCGGGGCCGGGTCTCGGCGGGCGCATCGGTCGAGGTCGTGGACGATGAGCCGCAACGGGTGAGGAGCATTGTAAACACCGAAAAAAACAGGAAAAACAGGAGTCGTTTCATAAATCCGGCGTTCCGGTGGGTTTCTCTTTAAAAATTCCGGTAATTAAACTCACTCACTAAGCGTTGCCGCAGCACAGCCAACTGGTTCAGGTTCAGCTTGATGTTCTGGTATCGTTGCACAATCAGCAGGTAATCAATGGCCGACATATCGCCCCGGTAAAGCCGGGCCTGACTGATGGTGAGCAGGTTTTCGACATCGGTGGTTTGTTTTTCGGTCAGGCCCAGCAGCGTCTGATTCACCCGCAGTTGCTCGTTAACGGTGCGGAGCCGCAGGTTGTAGCGGTTGATGTACTGATTGCGGTAGTTCTGAATCGTTACCTGGCTGACGTTCAGCTTCTGATACTGCAACCGGCGCTGACCGCCGTTATAAATCGGCATCGCAAATCCCAGCCCCAAACTGTAGCCAAACCGCCGGGTGATGAGGTCGGCACTGATGGCGTTGGTACCGACGTTGGCGATGAAATCGAGTGCGGGGCGGTAAAAAATGTCAACCACCCGGCGATTGCGTTCGACAATCAAACTGTCGAACCGGAAGCGAAGCAGGTACGGGTTATCATCCAAGGGAAACACGGCGCGGGGAACAAGGCCCGGCTTTTCGAGGTGAACCAGCCCGGTTTCGGGCAGGTTACAAAGCGTGTTGAGGGTCAGCAAATCCTGCAAAAACTGAATCTTGGCTGCCTCGTGGTTGATCTCGCTCTGCTGCAAATCCACCCGAAACGCCAGATAATCGGACTGGGTAAAGATGGCCGACCGGAGCAGTTCTTTCAGCGTGTTGTTCTGCCGGGTGAAGATCGCCACCAATTCGCCGTAGATCGTCATCTGCCGGTAGTCCTGATAGGCCGTCAGATAAAGGTCGGTAACGGCTTTTTCGAGGTCGTTGCGGTTGATACGCAGGGTATTACGGAGAGAATCACGCAGGGCTGCGTTGAGGCCGTTCTGAATGCGGAGGTTGCGCCGGTAGAGCAGGTTGCGGTTGGCCTGAATGAGTCCCGTATACTGCCCGCCGTTGGTGGTGCTTTGGTCGTAGCCGTAGTTGGTACCGGCGGGGGCATACAGGTACTGCCCGATAGCCTGCACGTAGGGTTTGTTGATGGCCACGTTCAACAGGCTATCCAAGCGGTTCAGGATCAGCCCGTTGGCGTTCTCTTTTAGCAACGGGCTGTTTTGCAGAGCCTCGTCAATATAGCCGTTCAGCGTTCGGCGGGGCAGGGTATCCTGGGTAAAAGCGGGGCCGGGTAGTGCCCCAAACCAGAGCAAACCGGCTATAAATAAGTAGATTGACCAGGGGCGATTAGTCAGCATTCACAGGTTGAGTTGACAAAATGACGGGTAAATGTATGCGTAAAATCAGAACGCTTCCGAAATATTGAAGTAGAGGCCGTGCGTGTTTCGGCCAAAGGCGGCATCAACCCGCAGGTTGACGTGTTCTTTGCGGCTCAACAAAAACCGCAGTCCCGCCCCGGCTGTCATCTTTGCGTCGGGTATCGAAAATTCATTCACCTGATGAGCCACATCGCCAGCCGCCACAAACACCGCTCCGCCCAGCCGCCCAACGATTCGTTGCCGGATTTCGGCTTGTACTACAATCGCATTATTGTCGCGGTAACGCCCGTTGTAGTAGCCCCGCATCAGCATCGAACCGCCTACGGTAGCGGCTTGTTTGAACGGCACCGTCCCCTCATTGATATTCAAAAAAAGCTGCCCGGCCAGCACCGTTTTGGGGCCGAGGGAGCGGTAATGCCGCAGATCGAGCAGGTAGTTGGTGAAGGTAAAATCGCTGCCCAACGCCTGCCGGTAGCCCAGTCCCGACACTTCGGCGTACCAGCCCCGCGTGGCCGAATAAATATTGTCGCGGGTATCAATGATACTCACCAGACCCAGACCGTGCGTGTGGCTGCCCAACCCGCCAATGAGGGTGTTGTCGGGATACGGTGTAGTGGATGAGCGTTTGACGTTGAATGTGTTGAAATATTGATCCTGCACGCCCAGAAACCAACCCGGTTTAACCTGCCGCAGCACTTTGAGGTAGGTACGAAAGCTGCTGTACGAAATCAGTTCGCGGTGGTCGGGGCGGGTATCGTTGCCGATGCCGTAGTAAAATTCGGGGAACTGCGTGTAAAGCAGATTCGCTTTGATGAGGTATTTCTCGTCGCGGGTGAAGATGGTCATCAACTGATCGAGCACCAACTGATGGTTTTGGGTGTAGATCGCGGCCACATCAACGTTGGAAGTGCGGGCATTGGCCCCGGCTTTGAACAGACACGCCCCCAGCAGCCCGTAACCAACGTGGGTTTCGGGGGTGTAATAAACAATCGGCAACGGAATAATCTGCACCTTGTGATGCGGCACGGCAAGGGAGTCTTTAGCCGTCTGAGCTGCGGCACGAACGCCGGTTAGCAGCAGCAAGCCGTTGACAATCAAAGCCAAACGAAACGAGAAGCGAAGCTGGGTCATTCTGCATTTTTTAGTTAGAACAAAAAACGGAGCGTTGGCTTAGTGATCGCCGATTAAATGACGATTAATGTTTAGACCTTCTGTCGGATTTGTCAGACGGAGACATTTCGGGAATGGGGCTGGCGTGGCAATCACCATCGGTATCTTACATCCGACAAAGCACGGGGCAAAAAGCAAAGTGCCTATCAGGGCCGGTACACCCTCACCGGCAATCATAGCGACTATGTGGATGACCCTGGCTTCACCGCCGATGGCAACTTTCGGGACAGCATACTTTATCACGCCGGAACGATTCTCTTCAGGTAAAACCGCTGAATCAGTTCCTGACCGGATGATTCGTACCGGATCAGTCCGGTCGCGCTTAAACCAATAAAGCATTGTGAGATGGGCCAACTTTTGAATCAGTTGCCTACTTTCATCAATTCGGTCAGCAGGCAATTAGGTGAATTGGCCTTTTAATACCCGGATGTGCGATTGAGACTTGCGCGGAGCCGCTGCCTTATGGCCTTTCGATAGCCAGGGGGCTGATGGAGACGCAAATACCGGTTTTAGCGATCCTGTTAACGAGGTACTCGCTTTCGGTACCCGCTTGCGCGATGGGGACTTTTTTGCTTTTTTCATGGTCAGTTATTGGTAAATGGTTGTCATTGAATGGTACGTCGTTCGCTCAGCGGGCCGTCCCTGTGGTTCAGGTGCGCCTGGTAAATCGGGCTGTGAAACGCATCCAGCCGGTCCATCAGCGTACTCAGCCCGCGCTGTTCGGCTTCCGTAAGGTCGCCTTTGAAGAGGGCGGTGGCCTCGTTCATGGCGGGCTGAAAAGCCCGGAGCGTGGCCCAGCCGGACTCGGTCAGGGTGAGCAGACGGGTACGTTTGTCGGCGTTGTCGTCGGTCTGGGCAACGAACCCGCTGTCGATCAGGCGTTTGATGACCAGCATCCCCGACGCTTTTTCATTGACGATGGCCGCCACCAGGTCCGTTTTGAACATACTGCCCCGCCCGGCTAAGTAAGCCAGGGCAATAAAATCGTCGAACGCCAGCAATGGGGCGGTCTCGAACGCCTTCTTGACATAGACCCGGAAGTAGCGGTACAACTTTGTCACCAGGTGCGTCAGCCGGGTTTGCAGTACGGGTACGTCCGCCGAATAGTAGCGGTAGCCGGTGTCGGTCACCGCCGGGCCGGGTTCGTTGGCCGAGGCCCAGGCCAGAAAATTGGCCCGGGTCTGCCGGGTGGGGTCGGGAAACGCCTGCTCGAAGGCACCGCCGAGGTCGATCAGGTCTTTCAATAAGGTCGTGTTCATGGTACGCTACTTTTGGGGGTGGACGGGTCTTACGAACCCCTCTTGTTCATAAATACACAAATTATACCGGGAGAACGCCTGTTTCACAGGGATATAGGCCAGATACGCCAACTATTTTGCTAATTAATAAACTATTCTTGATCAGATTAAGTTCAGTAATTGACAATCACCACCCAAAACAGGCCGATACTCCTTTGCCCCGTGTCTGTCCCGGCACAGTCGTTTGCCGACCCCCAAGTCGGATGGCCCACGTCAGATGGCCCAAGCCCGGCCTGTTATTGAGTGCGTATAGTATGTACCGTTAGTATCCGTCAACCCCAAAACCAACCCCCGGTATGAACACGATTCTCCGCCAGCCGACCTGCTCCACCGCCGACCGGATTCTGTACATCCTGCTCGACTTCGACCTGCCCGTCGCGGCCCTGACGGGTCAGGCCGATTTTACCCGCGACTTGGGCCTGGACTCTCTCGACCGGACGGAACTGCTACTCCGGGTCGAGACCGACTTCGGCATCCACATCGCTGACCGGGACTGGCACAACCTCCGCACGATGGACGCGCTGACGGCCTACATCGAGATCGAGGAAGGCATAACTGCCCCAATGCTGATAACTGCTTCATTCAGTGAGCAATAGTCTCACTTGCTTGCTCCGTGCCGACTATTTTTTCGTAGAGGTCGGAGATGGATGTGTTCTTTTCGTGCAGGAACAGGGGGTTGTGGAACTGGTCGAGCTTGGTGAGCAGGTTCGCCAGTTCTGCCTGTTCGCGTTCGGTCAGGTTGCCCACAAACAGGGTCATCGTCTGGGCCATGATGGGCAGCACCTGCGCCAGCATATCCCGGCCTTTCTGGGTGATGGCCATCTGCCGGACGCGGTGGTCGTGCAGGTCGTTGGTCTGGGTGACGAGTTCGCTGTCCAGCAACCGCTTGATAACCAGCATCCCCGACGCTTTCTCGTTGATGTTGGCCTCGACTAAGCTCATCTTGGTCATGCTCCCGTTCATCGCCAGCAGGACGAGGTAGATAAAATCGTCGTAGGTGATGAGCGGGGTGCCGTCGAGGGCTTTTTTGACGTGCTGCTTGTGGTAGCGGTAATCCATCGAGAGGTATTGCACGATATAGGTCGGCAGCGTCGGCAGCGGGGGCAGGTAGTTTCGCTCCAGTACCGATTCGCTGACGGACGGTTTGGCGGGCATCTGCTGGCTGAGCCAGTCTGCGAAGTTGGCCATCGTCTGCTCGTCGGGGTTGGGAACCTGCTGCTCGAAGGCGTTTTCCAGGTCAATCAATTCTTTGAATAGTACCGTATTCATGGACGTATGTGCATTATGTTTCCGCAAAGTTAGTTGATTCATGGACAACCTTATCCGGTGAAAGGAGCCGTTTCAGAACGATTTGCAAAAAAAGTTTTCTGACGACTCCATTGAATCCTGCTGCTTCAATCTGGCAACTGACCTCGTGTATTGAACCGTAGTACATTGACTTTCAAATATTTGTGTTGTGTACTGGTACTGAATCCAGAACGGAAGATCGCCAGAGACCCAATCAGCAAGGGCGATAAGAAAAAGAATATCTGAAAAATTTAGTCAATAAGTGAACAAATTTGAGGACAGCATGGTTTATTAATTGACAATCACCTACAACAACTGTCAACCATGAAAACAACGGTCTCCCTTTTGGCTCTGGCCCTCCTGCACGGGGTCGTTACCGCCCAAACCCCAGCCCTGACGCTTGACGAAGCGGTGCGGCTGGCTCAGCAACACAGTACCGCCGTCAAGGTCAATGCCGCCGATCAGGGTGCCGCCCTCGCCCGCGTCCAGCAGGCCCGCGACCGCTATCTGCCCAACGTGACGGCCAACCTGAGTTACGTCCGCATCAGCGACAACATCCGCCCCTTTACGGTGTCGCTGCCCGAAGTCGGCGCGGTCGAGCTGAACCCCCAGATTCTCAACCAGTCGTACAATAACATCGCGGTGCGGCAACTGCTTTGGGCCGGTGGCGCGGTCAAGCTGGGGATTCGGGCCGCCGAGCGCGAAGCCGAAGCCCTGCGGCTGGAAGCCGGTCAGCATCAGTTGCAGGCCGCCGACAACGTGACCCGGATTTGGCAAAACCTGTACCTGCTGGCCACCTCCGAGCAGCTTATCCGGCAAAACGTCCGGCTGCTGACCGACCGTCGGCGGGACGTGACCAACCTGGAAAAGCAGGGAATCGTGCTGAAAAACGACGGACTGAAGATTGACTTAGCCATCTCGACCCTCGAAGCGAGTCTGGTGGAGATTCAGACCGGGCGGGCGATCAACACCTTCAACTTAGCCACCGCCACCGGCTCCTCCGAACAGGTTGCCATCGACACGACCGACTTTTCGCTGCCCACTGACGTGGCTCCGCTAACGGATTATCTGGCCGATGCCCAGCAAAACCGCCCGGAACTGCTGGCTCTGGGGCAACGCCGGGAAGCGGCCCTGATCGGCAAGCGGCTGGTGGAACTGAACCGGATGCCGACGCTCAGTCTGGGCGGCAGTTACGATTACAACCGGCCTAACCAGCGGGTGTTTCCCAACAAACCGGAGTTTACCGGCACCTGGCAGGCGGGGGCGTTTCTGAGCTTTACCCTCAGCGGCCTTTATACAAACCGGGCCAAAGAAACCGAAAGCCGCTACGGGCTGGAACGGCTCAACACCGCCCTGGATCAGGTGCGGGACGGAATTCGGATGGAAGTCAATGCCGCCTATCAGACCTACCTGAAAGCCCGGCAGCAGATCAGCCTCGCGCAGACGGCCATCGGACAGGCGACGGAAAACTTCCGCATCGAGCAGAACCGGCTCCGGGCCGGGGCCAGCACCCCAACCGATTTTCTGGAAGCCAACACCCGCCAACTCCAGGCCCAACTGAACCTCCGCACCGCCAAAGCCGATGCACGGCTGGCACTCTGGCAGCTTCAAAAAAGCACCGGCAAGGTCACGTATTAAGTCATTGCAATTCGTAAACCGTTCATAATCAACTTGTTTTTCCAACCAGTACATTTTTCCAAACACAACAACCAATGAAAACCAACCGCTTACTCCTCCTCGGCGCACTCGCCCTGACCACCCTGATGACCGCCTGCCAGTCCGGTCAGGAAACCGACAACGCCCAGCTTCAGGCTGACATCAGCCCGGTGATCCCGAAGGTAAACGGCACCGTGATTGCCCTGAACGTGACCGACAACCAGCCCGTGAAAGCCGGTGACACACTGGCCCGACTCGACGACCGTGACTTTGTGCTGCGGGTGCAGCAGGCCGAAATCGCCCTCGAACAGGCCAAAGCCAATGTGGTGGTAGCCCGCAAAACCAGCCGCTCCGCAACCCTCGGCACGGCTCCGGTGTCGGACAATGCCCAGGCCGCTGCCGCCGGGATCGCAGCCGCGCAGGAAGGGGTGAAAGCTGCCGAGGTGCGGGTGCGCCAGGCGACGCTGAACTTCGACCGGCAGGCGCAGTTGCTGGCCCAGGAGTCAACCCCCCGGCAGGTGTATGACAACGTGAAATCGGAGCAGGAAGCCGCCGAAGCCGGGTTGCGCGTGGCGCAGGCGCAGGTGGTGGTGCTGCAACGGCAGGCCAGCGCGGCCCGCAACCAGGTGACGACGGCCCAAACCCAGGCGGGCGTGGTCGGCGAAGGGATTCCGCTGGCCGAACTCGCCGTGAAACAGGCACGTACCAACTTAGAGAACGCCCGGCTGCAACTGTCCTACACCATCATCACCGCACCAACGGCGGGCGTGGTTTCGGACAAAAGCATCCAGCTTGGGCAGGTGGTAGCCGCCGGGCAGACGCTGCTGAAAGTGGCCGATGACCGCAAAACCTGGATCGTGGCCAACTTCAAAGAAACCCAGATGGCCGATATGCACGTCGGTCAGCCGGTGGAGGTCAACGTGGATGCCTACCCCGACAAAACGTTCAAAGGCCGGGTCGAATCGGTGGCTCAGGCGACGGGCGCGCGGTTTTCGATGCTGCCCCCGGACAACGCCACCGGCAATTTCGTGAAAGTAACCCAGCGCGTGCCGGTGCGGATCGCCTTCGCCGAAGCTGCCGATGCTGCCACCCCGTTGCGGGCCGGCATGAGCGTCAAGGTGCTGGTGAAAGACAAAATTTGAGCCAACCAATCGGGCGAGGGTCTTCCGGGACTGCCCGCCCGATTGAATCAACCACTTCTTTTTACCAATCAACCCACATGGAACTCTCCCTGGATACCGGCACAACATTGGCCCCGGTTGCGGCCACCCCAACCAGTACCGCCCCAACCTACGAAGTGGGCGCACGCAAATGGCTCATCACGATTACGGTGATTACCTGCGCGATCATGGAACTCATCGACACCTCGATCATCAACGTCGCCACCCGGCAGATTGCGGGTAACCTGGGAGCCACCATCGAAGAAACCGCCTGGGTGATTACGGCCTACGCCGTCTCGAACATTATCATCATCCCGCTGACGGGCTTTCTGTCGGACATCATCGGGCGGAAGGTATATTTCACGGCTTCGGTCGCGTTGTTTACCGTCGCGTCGTTTCTGTGCGGCTCGGCCCACAGCATCGAGATGCTGATTCTGTGGCGGTTCGTGCAGGGCATCGGTGGCGGTGCGCTGCTGGCAACGGCCCAGACGGTGCTGGTCGAGACGTTTCCGCCCGAAGAATTAGACAGCGCGAACGGCATCTACGGGGCCGGGATCGTGATGGGACCCACGCTCGGCCCGGTGCTGGGCGGCTACCTGACCGACAATTTTCACTGGGGCTGGATTTTTTACGTCAACATTCCCATCGGCATCATCGCCACGATCCTGTCCTGGAAGTTCATCAAAGGCACCAAAACCAAGCGGGAGGGCAAAATCGACTACCCCGGTATCCTGTTCATGATCGTCGGGATCGGCTGTTTGCAGATTTTCCTGGAAGAAGGCGAACGCAAAGACTGGTTCGACAGCAACCTGATTACCGCGCTGGGGATTGCCTCGGTCATCGGGCTGGCCCTGTTCATCTACCGCGAGCTGACGATCCAGAATCCGGTCGTGGATTTGAAAGTGCTGCGGAACCGTAACGTGGCCGTGGGGTCGGTGCTGCGGGTGGCCTTCGGGGTCGGGATTTACTGCTCGGTGTTTCTGTACCCGGTGTTTGTGCAGGGGTTTCTGGGCTGGAACGCCACCCGGACGGGTCTGTTGATGCTGCCCTCGTCGCTGATTACGGGGATGCTGATGGGCGCGATGGGTGCGGCTATTGGCAAGGGCGTGAACCCCAAACTGCTGGTCATCATCGGCTTTGCGTTCGTGATCGCCTACGAGGTGCTGACCTATTTCAGCGCGACGATGCAGGCGGGGGAAGCGGACTTTTTCTGGCCGCAACTGATTCGGGGCGTAGGCTTCGGCTTCATCTTCGTGCCGGTGGCCGGGCTGAGTCTGTCGGGGCTGAAAGGCAAGGACATCGCCCAGGCATCGGGCATCACCAATATGCTGCAACTGATGGGGGGCGCGATTGGCATTGCCGTGGTCAACACCTTTGTCACGCGCCGGATCAGCATCCACCGGATGGACTTGCTGCCGAATATCTCCCTGTCGAATCCGGCGGCTGTGGATCGGTTTCAGGGGTTGGTGATGCAGTTCCGGGCCGGGGGTCGCTCGTTGGTGGACGCGCAGAGGCTGGCAACGGGGGCTTTGGAAGGGGCCGTCTCGACCCAGGCCGCCGTGCTGAGCTACGCCGAAGGCTTTATGCTGATCGGCATTATCTGCGCGGCCGTGCTGCCGCTGGTGCTGCTGGCGAAGATCAAAAAAGGCGAGCCGATGGAGGTAAGCATGGGCCATTGACCCGCCAGCGAAGCGGTTATCTAACCGAAGATTAGCCGATTAGTCAGGACGGGAAAGGGGTATAAGATCGTCTTACCGTCCTGACTCAATTCTGTATCCCGAAAAGCAGAATCACAGTATTCCGAAAAACCGGCAACCGCATAATTTCGTTTACTTGATTCACAACCCCGACGCATGAAATTATCAGAGAAAGGCCCCCTCAAACCCGCGCCCGTGCTGGCCGGACCGGGCCAAAAAACCGCCGAAGCCATTCAGTCCTGGCCAACCATTATTTCGGCTACCCACTGGGATTTGTTCAACCGTTCCCGCGTGGACGGAGCCGATTTTTACGTGGACGAAGCCGAACTGGGTCATATTCACCTGAATGGCGAGGTTCATTTGGCCGCGACGAGCGAGCTGGGGCTACCCCTGCTGGCGCGGGGCTTGGTTGGCCCGCTGCCCTACGGTAAGGCGCATGGCGACTGGGTTTCGTTCATGATACGCACCGATACGGATGCCGACCACGCCACCTGGCTGTTTCAACTTAACTACGACCGGCTCCGGGGCGCGTCAATAACCGCCCTGACCGAGCGCATCGCAATGTATCAGATGCAGGCGATGAGGAATCCGTAAAAGCCGCCATGTCAGGTTCAAATGGGCCAACGGGTCAATAGTTCAGCGATGATAATGCGCCGGAAAAACGGAATAACCCCCTGGTAGTTTTTGCTATCGGGTGCACCCGTTGCTACTTACTGACGGTGTTCCGCAGCAGCAACCCCACCCAACTCCGGTAGGGTCGCCAGCCGTCGGCGATGCGTTCGAGGGTGCCGAGGTCGGGTTCGTCGCCGAGGTGATATGCCGCAGCCATCGCCCGGTGGAGCCGTTTTTCGGTTTTTGGGAAAGCATCTGCGTCGCCAACGCCCCGCAACAGAATAAGTTCGGCGGAGAACGGGCCGATACCCGCCAATTGCTGCAATTGCGCCATCGCCTGTTCCCGATCCATCGCCCGTAGCGTGGCCCGGCTCAGCCAGTCGCCGGTGGCTTGGCCCAGGGCGCGGAGTTGCTCGACCTTACGGACGGCCAGCCCCCGGATCAGGGGCAGTTCGGCGAGCCGGTCCGGGGCCGGAAACCCGTGCATGATATGATCGCCGACTTCGACCCGCAGCCCGTGGTCTTCGGCGATGCGCCGGTTGAGGGCTGCCGCCTGCCGCACCGGAAGCTGATGCCCGATGATGGCCCGCGCAGCCGCTTCGTAGGGGCTGGGAAACAGGACGGGCCGTACACCGGGTTCCCGCTGCCGAAGATCGGCAAACACGGCATCGCGGGCGGCCACGTCGGCCAGACCCGTTCCGTCAATATCGAGCGACAGCATCTGTTCAAGCCGGGCGCGAATCTCGTCCGTCGTGGCCCCGTCGGGATTGTCCAGCACGTGGGCGCGTACTTCTTTGCCGGGCTGGTCAAGGCGCAGACCCACCGTTTTCCAGGACCCTTCCAGCAGCAGGGCCAGGTCAAGCACCTCCGCACCATCAGCGGTGCGGAGGGTATCGACAAAGGCGGCACTGGCGGAGAGGGTAACGCTGGCCGCCAGCGAATAATCGCCGGTGAAGCGCAGCGTGATCGGGTTGGTCGGGGTCATGCCTGATGGGAAGTTGCGGGTTGGGCATCGCGGTGGGGCCGGAACGTCCAGTTGATCCGTTCGCCCACCGGACGGGACGTTTTCAGCACGGCGTGTTCCCAGGTCTCCTGACAGCCGGGCAGCATAATCAGCAGCGTCCCGCTCTCCAGATCGTAGTCAATTACCTCGCGGCTCTCCAGGTGGCGCAGCTTGAACCGGCGCGTGCTGCCTAAGCTCAGCGAGGCAATGGCCGGGCTTTTGCCAATCTGCGGAAAACTGTCCGAGTGCCAGCCGATGGAGTCTTTCCCCGTCACGTAGCGGTTGCCGACGGCAAAATTGAACGTCAGCCCACTCAACGCCTGAATCCGGTCGCGGGTATCGAGCAGGAAGTCCGGCCAGGGTTTTGCCTGGATAACGCTCCCCCGGTATTCGTACCGGAAGTCATCGCCAAACAAACTCTCTTCGCGCGGTACGGGAATTTTTTTGCCGTACATGTTGATCTCGTCCCGCTTCCAGTCGAGTGCTTTGGACTGCTCAAACCAGTCGTTGGCTTCTGCCGTGTCCAGAAAGTTGGGGTAAAACGCCACGGGCGGTTCTACCTGAATCAGGGAATGGCTCATGTTGGCTGTTGGTTTACGATGAACTGACTGTCTGAGAAGCTGTTGGCGCGGGGAAGGGGCTGTCGGACGGGCATCTCGTTCCAGGTCCGTCCGTCGAGCAGCCGCCCGCCACTCCGGGCCATGCCGCCCCATTGCAGAAAAAAGAATGGAACCGGACCGCCGGACCGATTATGCCGGATGGCCTGATCCCGGATGTCGCGCACCCACTCGATGGGCATTGGCCGGGCGTTCGGACCCGACTCGCCGGCTAATGAAATCCAGTCGATACCGTCGAGGTTGAGGTCGGGCAGCGGCCCCAGCAGCGGCTCGATGGACAAAAACCGCACGGCAGCATTGACCCGTCGCAGGTCGTCGGCCCGGTGCAGCAGGCTCGCGTCTTCAATCGACGTACCCACCCAGACGTTGCCCGGCCAGTCGATCTGTTCCGAGAGGTTAGCGAGCCGACGGGCGCGTTTGGTCAGCACCTGATAAGTGTGCCAGGGGGTGGCCCGCATCGTGTCCACGATCTGCTGAATGTATTCCAGCGGCACCCTGGGGTGAAACATATCGCTCATGCTGCCCACAAAAATGTGCCGGGGTTTTCGCCACGTCCGGGGCAGGTTGAGCGTGTCGGGGTGCAGCGTCAGGTCGAAGCCGGGGCCGGACGTGCGCGGGTCGCCGTCGTGTTGGTAGCGGGCCTGCCCCATTTCTTTGAGCCGGGCGGCAAACAGCAGGGCGTAACAATGGTCGCAGCCCGGCGAAATCCGGTCACAGCCCGTCATGGGGTTCCACGAAGTTGTTTTCCACTCGATTACGCCGTTATCGGTCGTCGAAAGTTTGATGGTTGGCATCTTGATGGGTTCGGTTTGGTGTACGAATGAATCCGGTTAGTGGCTGTGAATCAGCTTTTTGCGAAAGCAGCGGCAAACTCGTTGGCGAAATCGGCCAGTTTTACCCGGCCCATCCTGGCGGGTTTGTGCAGGATATAGTTCTCCCGCAAGGCCCCGTTATGAATGCTGTTGCCGAGTTGCATCGAGTTCTCGATAATGTGGGCGGGCAATCCCCGCTGCTCCATGCTGCTCTTCAGGGCTTCGTTGGTGAACGTGACCCAGGGCAGGTCGGGCTTGCCGATGGCGGCACCGAGGCTCTGCGCGATTTCGTCGGGGGTACGCTCGTCGCTGGCCACGTAACGGATGGTATGGCCGGGTTCGGTATCGGGGGCGGTTAGCTCCTCGGCAGCGGCAGCGGCAATGTCGGCGGGGGCCACCAGCACCAACTGGTCATCGCCCCCGTAGTTGGCCCCGATCATGCCCGCACCCTTAATCATGCCCACGTAGTTGAACAGGTTGTAGTAGATGTACCCGGCGCGGAGGTGCGTCACGGCTACGTCGGCCAACCCGTTCAGCATCTGCTCGACATGGTACGAACCGACGATAAACCCGGTGCCGGTTTCCCGGTGCGCCCCCCAACTGCTCAGATGCACCACCCGTTTCACGCCCGACCGCCGGATGGCCCCGGCATAGCTGCGGCCAATGGTCTGGTAATGCCCCAACTGGTCGGGCGCGGCAAAATTGGGCGGAATCATGCAATAGACGGCCCCGGCCCCGGCGAAGGTATCCGTCAGAAAATCAGCGTCTTCCAGCGAGCCGATGGCTGCCATAGCCCCCAAAGCTTCGATAGCGGCCTGCTTATCGGCCTTGCTGCTGATGACGGTAACGCTATGCCCGTCGTTGATTAATTTGGTCGCTAATGGCTTGCTGATGTTCCCCAACGAGCCGGTGATTACGATGTTCATGATTGAAACTGGTTGAGGTACTGAGGTTGATTAATGAACTGACGATGATGGTGCCATGAGAATAGACAGGTAGCCCGTTGCGGTTGACGGACTGATGCGCTCCGAAGAATCAGGTACAGCGTTCATGATGGTCAGGTTTGAGCTTGCCCTTCGTTGGACAAGACAATTAATAAACTAACAGCCAGTCTAATTAGTTCATAAATTTACTAAATAAATTTGTTACCAATCATAAAAGAGACTCAAATCGGGTATAACTCCAATAAATCACCGTCGTGAATCACGTTTTTTGTGCATAAATAGATGAGTAGGCTGTCAGTTAAACGTTGACTGCCTTCCCCGTCGGTCGGGTGTGGTCAGCGGTTCATGGCGAACCGTTTGGGGGTCATGCCGTAGTGCCGCTTGAACAACCGGCTGAAATGACTCAGGTTGCTGAACCCCAATCGGTAGCCCGCTTCGGAAATAGATAGTTGCTCCCGGATCAGGTGAGCCGCTTCGTGCATCCGCAGCGTCTGGTAGTAGGTATAGACGCTGCTGCCGAAAATCTGCCGGAATAACCGCGTCAGTTTGCTTTCGCTCAGGCCCGCAAACCGGGCCAGTTTGGGCAGGTTCGGCGGCACACTGAGGTCAGCCGCCAGCCGGTTCCGAATGGCGTATATCCGCTTGACATCCGCCGGTTGCACCGACTGACCGGGTAGCTGACGGTCGGTGAGTTCACGCAGAAAGAGGTAGATCAACTCTTCGGCCCGGAGCCGGTAGTAGAACGTGCGGAGCGGCTCCGGTACGTCGGCCATCATAATCTGAGCGGCCGTATCCTGGATTTTCGGCGAGCTAAGGGCTTCATAAACATACGGTTGCGTGCCGGAAACTAAGGTTTGCAGGAATGAATCCGGCGCGTGGGGTTGAACCAGCTCCGCCAGAAACGCCACCCGAACGGCGATGATGATGGTGTTGACGGGCGTATTGGCGGGGAAAACCGTTTCAAAGTCCATCCCGGCGGAGGTAATCTGCACCGCCGGGACCCCGTTGCCCGTTCGACCGGCCTCCCGCCCGTTTTTTCCGCCACCGGCGGCAACCAATACGTTGTGGAAGGTGATGGTGATGGTATCGCCCCGGCCCGCGCTGGCCGTACTTCGGCGAAACACTAATTCGTCGGTCAGGGTGTAGCAATGCACCATCATTCGGATGGACGGGTTGAGGTCGAACCCCCGGATGTAGCCCTGTCCCAGTTCGTCGGCTAACGTCAGTAACCCGTTGATGACGACGCTGCCGGTTGCTTCGGCGAACGCGGCCAACAAGCCCGCTTCGCCGGTGGGTATGTAGTCAAACGCCATATGATACCGGATTGAGCTATTTATTGGTTGAATATAGCTATTTTAGCCTGAATCAGTCTATGACCTTTGTGGCCGTACTTACTTACTCGATACGGCCATGAATGACCAACTGATTCTCCACAAACGGATTGCCGTCATCGGCGCGGGGCCTGCCGGTCTGACCCTGGCCCGGCTGTTGCAGCAGCGCGGGGCCAGCGTAACCGTTTACGAACGGGACCTGAACCGCGACGTTCGGGACCAGGGAGCTACTTTAGACCTGCACGAGGATGCGGGCCTGAAAGCCCTCCGGGCAGCCGGGTTGATGGATGCGTTTCGGGCCAACTTCCGGCCCGGCGCGGAAAAGCTGCGGATTGTCGATCACCGGGCCGACATCATTCTGGACGAACATATATCCTCCGGGGAGCCGGTGGGTCAGGAAGCGGCCCGGCCCGAAATTGACCGGGGGCCGCTGCGAAATCTCCTGTTAGACTCCCTGAACCCCCAAACGGTGGTCTGGAACCGGCACCTGCAAGCCCTGACCCCGGACGGTGACGGCTGGCACCTCCGGTTTCAGGATGGCATAACTGCCAGGGCCGATCTGGTGATTGCCGCCGACGGAGCCAATTCGAAGGTCCGGCACCTGCTCACCCCGATACGGGCGGTTTATTCCGGCTATACGCTCGTTGAAGGGCTTGTTTATCACAGCGAAACAGCCGCGCCCGGCGTACATAAGTTGCTGCAAGGGGGAAAAATCTTTGCCTTCGGGGACAGCAAAACGATTATCGTCAGCTCGAAAGCGGGTGGTCACCTTGCGTTTTACGCGGGCTTCCGGTGTGACGAACAGTGGTTCCAAGCCGCTGGCGTTGATTTTACCGACAAGGCGCAGGTGATGCGCTGGTTTCAGCGGGCATTTTCGGGCTGGGACGCGGTCTGGCTGGAATTATTCGCCGGGTCAACCTCACCTTTCGTGCCGCGTCCCCAGTATTATATGCCGCTCGACCAGACCTGGGAAGCCCGGCCCAACCTGACGATGGTGGGCGATGCGGCCCACGTGATGCCGCCCTACGCGGGCGAGGGAGTGAACCACGCCATGCTCGACGCGCTGGAACTGAGCGAGTGCCTGAGTAATCCGGCGTTTGTGGACATCCGTCAGGCCATTGCCCACTACGAACGGCAGATGCTGATCCGGGCGGCTGAAACGACTCGATTAACCCTGACCCAAACCGACCTGCTGCACTCGCCGGTCGCCATCGCGAATATGATGGCCGTCATTAGCGGAGCAGACGCGCCACCAAACTAACCAAGTCCTCTTGTCAATGTATTTCATGAACAACCGATTACGCCACTACCTGACCCGCTTTGTCGAGCTGACCGATCCAGAGTGGGAAGCCCTGGAAACGCAGTTAGTCACCCGGTCAATTGCTAAGAAAGGCTTTTTGATTCAACAGGGGCAAACGGCCACCGAGGTTTGTTTTCTGCTGAGCGGTTCCTGCCGGGTTTTTTACGAAAAAGATGGCGAGGAAAAGACGACCTATTTTTCTTTCGAGAACAGCTTAGTGGCGGCTTATTTGAGTTGCCTGACGGGCCAGCCCAGCACGCTGTCTATTCAGGCCCTGGAAGATTGCGAACTGATCGGCTTCAGGTACGACGCATTAACGGCCCTCTACGAGCAGTTTCCGGCGTATCAACGCTTCGGACGCAAATTGGCCGAGTACCTGTTTATGGGCTTGGATATCCGCCTGGCCGAACAGCTCACCCTTAGCCCCGAAGAACGGTATCTGACGTTTATCGGCACCCCGGCGAAACGCAAAATCATCGAACGGATTCCCCTGCAATACGTGGCTTCTTACTTAGGGATCACTCCCGTTTCGTTGAGTCGTATCCGTCGGCGGATTATCCCGTCCTGATTTCTTATCTTTTGTTAAGGAGTTGATTTTGAGCGCGTAATACCTTTGTAGCAGAGTCAAATCAACCCCAGTTACCCGTATGAAAACGCTCATCAAAATCGAAGAAGCCGCTCAGTTTGCCGGCACCATTGTCTTGTTTGCCAACCTGCCGTTTGCCTGGTGGCTGTATCCGGCTCTGTTGCTGCTGCCCGACCTGAGCATGGTCGGTTATGTCATCAACGCCAAAACCGGCGCGTTCACCTATAACCTTGTTCACCACAAGGCCACCGCCATCGTTATTGGCATCGCCGGGTTGTTTTTGGCTACGGATTACCTGATACTGGCTGGTTTGATCCTGTTCGGTCACTCGTCCATGGACCGGATGTTGGGCTACGGACTGAAGTACAACCGGGGCTTCACCTTTACCCATTTGGGTGAAATGGGTGCGAAACACAAGCCAGCGCAGGAGATAACCGTTGACTAAACACCGGCGATGAGTAGCCGGGCAGTCCGGGCGAGAATGAGTGGTCGGTATTCCCTGCCCATCAACCAGACTGACCGGCGCGGCCCGCCCCCGATTTGTGTTGCCATAACTCCGGTTTGTGTAGCTCCGCATGGGGCCTCGTGGCCGACCTTTGTGACGTAATTAATCGGGTAAAAAATCAACGTATGAACACGATCAAACAAGTTGCCTTAGGTAGTCAGGGATTGCACGTGTCCGCCGAAGGACTGGGCCTGATGGGTATGACGGGCATGGCCTCCGGGCAGATGAGTGTCTATGGCAAGGCCGATGAGACCGAGAGCATCGCCACCATCCACCGCGCCCTCGAACTGGGCGTTACGCTGCTCGATACCGCCGACATTTATGGTCCGCTCGAAAACGAGCGATTGGTGGCCAAAGCCATTGCCGGTAAACGCGATCAATATACGATTGCTACCAAGTTCGGGTACGAAATCAACGATGCGGGCCAGATGACCAACGCCCTCAACGGTCGGCCCGACTACGTGCAGAAGTCGATTGAGCGTTCGCTGAAAAACCTCGGCACCGACTGCGTTGACCTCTATTACCTGCACCGGACGGACCCCAACACGCCCGTCGAAGAAACCGTGGGCGCGATGAGCCGGTTGGTCGAGGCCGGTAAGGTGCGCTACATCGGTCTGTCGGAGGTGTCAGCCGAGGTGCTGCGCCGGGCGCACAAGGTGCATCCGATCACGGCGTTGGAGACGGAATATTCGCTCTTTGACCGGCGGGCCGAAGAGGAGGCTATCCTCCAGACGGTGCGGGACCTGGGCATCGGTTTCGTGGCCTATTCGCCCCTGGGCCGGGGTTTTCTGTCGGGCGACATCAGAACGCCGGACGATTTCGAGGTTGATGATTTCCGTCGGTTCTTCCCCCGCTACCAGGGCGAGAATTTTTACAGGAACTTGGAGCTGGTCAACCAGTTGCAGACGCTGGCCGAGACGAAGGGTGTCACCCCGGCCCAATTGGGGCTGGCCTGGGTGCTGGCTCAGGGCGTGGTGCCGATCCCCGGCACACGGCGACGGAAGAACCTGGAAGCGAACGTGGCTGCCCTCGATCTGGCACTCAGCCCCGCCGAACTGGCCCACCTGGAAGCCATTCTGCCGGTAGGCAGCGTGGCCGGCGCGGCCTACCCCGTGATGTAGCCAACCGGGTCCGGCGGTTCGCTCGGTTGCCCGAAAAAGCTCTGAACGAACCGCTGACCCCAATTTTCCGTACCGATGAGACAACCCGCCAGGCAATTCCACGTCCTGAACACCGTCACCGATTACACCCGGCTTTGCGGCTTGCCCGCCCCGGCGCATCCGCTGCTGACGCTCATCGACCTGGCGCAGACCCGCCACCAGCCGCCCCCGGTAATCAAAACGCCCGTTGTGCAGCAACTTTACACCATCTGGCTGAAAAAAGACTTTAAAGGTCGGCTGCATTACGGCCACCAGTCCTACGATTTCAGCGAGGGCGTACTGGGCTTTGTGGCACCCGGTCAGGTCTTCTCGGTTGACGAGACGGTGGACGTTTCGGCGTTGAGCGGCTGGATGCTGGTGTTTCACCCCGACCTGCTACTGAAATACCCACTGGCCCGGAAGATTGCCGGTTACGGCTTTTTCTCTTACCGGGTCCACGAAGCCCTGCACCTGTCGGCGGGTGAAGAGGTCCTGCTGGACAATCTGCTCGACACCATCCGGGCGGAATACGAGCGGCCCATCGACGGCTTTAGTCAGGATGTACTCGTGTCTCAATTGGACTTGCTGCTCAGCTACGCCAATCGGTTTTATCACCGGCAATTCGTGACCCGGCGCAGTGCCGAAAACGACCTAACGACCCGGTTCGAGACGCTGCTGATCGGCTATTTTGCCCAGGACGGAAACTTGCCGCTGCCCACGGTGCAGCACTTTGCCGACGCTCTCAACGTATCGCCCGCCTACCTCGGCGATACGCTGCGGACGCTGACGGGGCAGACCACCCAGCAACATATTCACCACGCCCTGATCGGGCGGGCCAAACAGCTTCTGCTGACGACCTCGCTGTCCATCAACGAAACGGCGTTTCAATTAGGCTTCGAGTACCCGCAGTATTTTAGTCGGCTCTTCAAAAGCAAGACGGGTATGTCGCCGGCTGCGTTCCGTTTCTCGGCGCAGTAACCGGCAAATCAGTACGGGCTGGCCCATCGGTGGCCCGCTGGCGGAGCGATCATCTTTCTCCGCGCTCAACGGGATAATCTGTTCATTTTTAAGTTGATAAACAAAACCAACCTCATCATGTCTATGTCCGTCACTTACCGGCTGTTGCTGGTCGCGTTGCTACTGATTGATGCCAGTTTCGTGCCGGGCCAATCGCGCTTTGCCGGTGTACCCTTCGATTTCAAAGGCCGCTATTTGGTCGCCGTCTCCGATGCCGATATGCTGGCCTCGGCCTATCTGGACGGGCATCTTGGCCCGGCAGCCGGTCAGGATGCCCTGTCCGTCATTCGGTTAGACAGGCCAATGAGCGGGTTGAAAGCCGTCGAGATTGGCGTGCGCAACTCGGTGACGGGGCCGCCCTCGTCGGTGGCCGTTTCGCCCGATGGCCGCTACGCCATCGTCATCGAAACGCGCGGGACGCGACCGGCGGGTGCCGCCGATCTGCTGATGACGGATTTGTTGCCCGGCAAAGCCATCACGGTCATTGACCTTGCCGACCCTGACCATCCCAAACAGGTTCAGCGTATCGACGGGCCGGAACGGCCCCAATCCGTTGCGGTCAATGCCGACGGCTCGCTGGTAGCCATTACGTTCTATCCGCAAAACGCGGCCCAGTCTCCGCTGGCGTTGTACCGGTTTTCGGGGGGCAAACTCGGCGGGGTAACCCTGCCCACCCTGCCCGGCTGGTCCTCTGGAGATCGGCTCAACGATGCGGTGTTTGCCCCCAACGCCAATACCTTAGCCATTCTGAATGCGACCAAACCATCGCTCTCGTTCGTGCGGGTAAACACGGCGGGTGGTACGCTGAGTCTATCGGCCTGGGGCAATCCCGTGCTGGTCGATAAACAACCGTTCAAAGTTGTGTTCACGCCCGATGGCCGCTACGCCCTGCTTAACGCCATGTATTACGGAAACGACGTGTCGGGCAGCGCGTCGGTACCGTCGTCGGTACTGTCGGTGCGGATCGCGGCTGACTCGGCCACGGACGGCTCTGTCCGGCATCAGATTGTGGATCGGGTGCTGTCGGGGGTCTATTCCGAAGGGCTGGCAATCAGTCCCGACGGGCGGTGGCTGGCCACGGCGAATCTGGAGCAGAGCAGTGCCCCGCTCAACAGTCCCCGGCAGGGCTATTTCGCGTCCGTTACGCTCATCCGGCTCGATGTCCGGTCGGGCTTGCTGGAGCGGGTGGGTACGTATGCCTTCGAGGGGATTCTGCCCGAATCGGTGGTGTTCGATAATTCCAGTCGTTTTCTGGCCGTGACCACCTTTGATCGGTACGACGGCAGCAAGCCCGGCGGCTCGATTGATTTCTGGCGCATCGCCGGGGATTATTTCGACCCCAAGCGCACCGAATTGGTGAAGACCGGCTACTCGGTTCCGGTGATGCGCGGTGTTCACTCGATGGTCATCGTGCGCTGAGGCCGGGTTTTGCCCGCCGGTTATGGTTGTCTGCAAGATAAATCAGGCGGCACTAAACCCCATTTTTAAACAGTGTGCGGGGGTGGTTTGCGGGCGGTGCAATCAACTAAAGGCGAAAAAGCCGCCACAGATCGACGGGATCGCTATCGGCGACTCGTATCAGGAAGCCGTCAATTTTGTTCTGAAGAGACGGATGGATTGATATAACCCCTGACTGAACAGACCGCTGTCGCCAGGCGCGTTCATCATAGACAATGCGACGTGCCAATCGAAAAACTTAGCATGGAATTTGAATTTATCCCCGATTCGGGTTTTGATTTTCTGACCAGCTTTAGCCGGGAATTTACCCTGCCAATCCAGGACGACACCTTCGTTATTCCGCCTGAGTTAGGGCAGGCTATCACTGTCACATTAAGTTGCCAACCCTGCTATGTCAACAGGGGCTGGGCGGTCACGAACAGGAAGAAATTCTAATTCAACTGGACACCGATCAGAGCGCCGAAGCGACCGCAACATTTTAGCTTTACCCCAGAATCGTACCTGCTCAACCGCTTCGACGTGTTCACTCAACTACAAACCACACCGCTGGATTTGCTGCTTGCTCAGAAGTGCTACGCCATTCTGAACCAGTTCGCAACCTTTTCGTGCCAGAGGTACACGCTGGGCGCGGGGTATCAGTTAAACGATTGCCTGAAGGCCACCGGCGACAGGTTGGTCTTGGCTTTAAACAGCTTGCTGAACGACTGGGGATGCTCGAAGCCCAGGGCGTAGGCAATTTCGCCCACCGAAAGATCGGTGGTGGACAACTGCTCCTTGGCCCGGTCAACCAGCCTGCCGTGAATGTGCTGCTGCGCCGTTTGTCCGGTTAGTACTTTGAGCAAGCTGCTCAAATACCGGGGCGAAACCCCTAACGCCCCGGCCAGATAATCAACCGTCGGTAATCCTTTATTTAGCCCTTCCCCGGTGGTCAAATACGTAGTTAATGCCTCATCCAGTCGGCCCAACAGCGCGTGGTTGGTGATTTGGCGGGTGAGAAACTGGCGATGATAAAACCGCTCGGCATAGCCCAACAGCGTTTCGAGTTGGGAGTGGATAATACGCTGACTAAACTTGTCGATGTGCGCCCTGTATTCCAACCGAATGGTGTCGAGGATGCCATTGAGCACCGTTTCTTCCTTCTGGGACAAAAACAGGGCTTCGTGGACCGAATACCCAAAGTAGTCGTACTGCCGGATGGTTTTGGCCAGTGGGCTGTTCCATAAAAAGTCGGGATGAATCAAGAGCATCCAGCCTGACCGTTCGCCGGGCGGGGCGGCATCAACTTCGATGCGGAATACCTGATCGGGCGCGATAAAAAACAGGACGCCTTCGTCAAAATCATAGGACTGCTGACCGTAGTTGATCTTGGCCCCGATGCCCCGTTTGAGCGAAATCTGGTAAAAATCGAGTACCCAATTGACCTGACCCATCGCCGGCGAACGCTGAACATCCTTAAAATCGACGAGGCTGATGAGGGGATGTTCGGGCGGAGTCAGGCCCCGTAGCCGGTGAAATTCACTGATGGTTTTGATGCGCTGGAGAGTAGTCATAGCTGGTTGAGTTAGTAGTACGTTTCCGCTACACGATATCAAACGGGGACAGAATCGACTACTGACCGGCACCAATCTGTACGATGATCTTTCCCCGCGTGCGCCCTTGTTTTGACAGCTTGTGTGCGGCACCAATCTCTTCGAGCGGGAACACGTGGGCAATGTGCGCCTTGAGCTGTCCCGCTACCACGAGCTGACTGATGGCATCAAGCTCATCCCGGTTTGGGCCGGACGAAACCCGCGACACGGTAATGCCATCCGTTGCACTTTGCTCAGGAGTTGGGAAGGCAACCGACGTGACCAGTGCGCCCCCCTTTTTCACGCAGGCGAAGGCACGCTCAAACGTGTCTCCACCGACCGCATCGAACACCACATCCATTCCGGTGACCACCTCATCAAAGGGTTGCGCGGTGTAATCCACAAAATCGTCGGCCCCCAGTGCCCGCACGAACGCTTCATTAGCACCCGACGCCACACCGGTCACGATAGCCCCTTTTGCTTTGGCTAACTGGACGGCCAGCGAGCCTACTCCGCCCGCAGCAGCGGTAATCAATAGGGTTTGCCCTTCCCTTAATTTTGCCAAGTCAAACATGGCTTGCCAGGCGGTGAGCGCGGCCAGCGGAATGGCGGCTGCGTGGGCGAAATCAATATTGGCGGGCTTGAGGGCCACTTCATGCGGGCTGGCCAGCACGTATTCGGCATAGCCGCCTGCCTTGACCGTGCCATACACGGCATCGCCCACGCTCAGGCCGGTGACCTCTTCGCCCACCATGTCCACAGTTCCGGCAATTTCACTGCCCAGAAAAATGGGCAGGCTCATGCCAAATCGCGCACCGGCTCCATCGCGAATCTTCCAATCGACCGGATTCACGCCAGCCGCATAAACCCGGATCAAAATTTGGTCTTTGGCGGGTTGCGGCTTGGCTACCTCAACCACCTGGAGGACGCTCTCGTCGCCATACTGGTCAATTCTAATTGCTTTCATGGTCATAATATTGATGATGTATCCGGTACAAACAGCACCGGCTAATACCCTGTTAATCGGGTTGTCAGTTTGTGGATGCAAAATTCGGCAGCCAGTCCTCGCCAGACGTAGCCTATATTACGTTTGTCGTAGTCAAAAGTACACGGCCTGGCGGGTAACTAACCTGGCACCGGTCGAGACAAGACCGTTTTTGCGTCGCGGTGCGGGAATTCGTCGGAGGCACCTCTTGAGTCGATCATTAGCCAGTCTAAATCAGGTTCCTGCAATTGGTCGAAAACAGTTTGCCAGACATTGGACTTAGCCCACCGACGAAATCGGCGGTAGGCTGAATTGCAGCCGGGCCGCCGTCGCGGGGCCAAAGCGTTCGGGTAGATCGCGCCAAGGTACCCCGCTACGAGCTATCCAGAGTACAGCCGGTTCGCCGGTGCGATTGATAAAGAGTCGATTACCCATCGCCGAGCGGCCCACATCCCCCGATTTACCAGGCAATAAATGAGCGATTCGTTGCCATTGTTGATCCGTAATCTCATAACGTCGCATGCTACAAAACTGCAAACCATCTCTATCTCTGCCTAATTGTCAACACGCCCTAAATTCAAGCGTAGTATCCAGTCAAATAGCCAGACTATCCATTACGCCCAACTCAGAAATACGGATGCCTCAATAAGCTTACTGCCACGTTCGAGATAGACCGAAGCGAATAAAATTCGCCATGTTTGTCTTTTCTCTCTTCCCCTCATGCGTCTAAATACTACCGGGTTCCTGGCTCTATTTGCCAGTTGTGTTCTGATTACCCCTGCCGTTTCGTTGGCTCAGGCACGCACTGAGGTGAACCCTTTGGCCGAAGTGTACCGCGATGAGAAGAGGCTAAACGTAACCATCGTTCGCTACGGCAAACGTGAAGGCAAGCAGGCCCTGGTAGAAATCGCCGATCTGGATCACCCCTGGAATCAGCGCATCTTTTTAACCAGTGTGCAGGATGTCTCACGCCGGGCGGGTACTGTGGACAATACCTATTCCATTCAGCTTGAGGGCAACCCCTGGGGATTAGTCTTCAAGCTGCTTGACGGGGGCGGGTTAGTGCCAAATCTCCTCGAATGACTTCTCACAGTCATAGAAGGTAGGCTTCTCTTTGAGGGCTTTCAGGTCGTGTATTTTTGCCCGGCTAAGGCCAGATAATCGGCTTTACTGATGGTCAGAAGGGCTTCTTGGTTCATGCCACAAGCTACGATGACTAAGCGACAATTTGAATTGCACCCTTGGGTAGTCACTTTACCTTTGCTATCCATTTCCTTTAGGATAGTGACTATGAGTACGCAAAGCAAGCCCTGTGAATAGGAACCGGAACGCTACCACGAACGGATGTTGGCCCTGAAAGACGAATTTAAGCACCATGGAGTTATTGAGCGGCAAGTGGAAATTTTGTATCCTCCTCAATTTATACAGTTATGGAACGATGCGGTTCAAGGACTTACAGCAGACCGCTACGGGCATAAGGCCAAAAGTACTGTCAAAAGAATTGCAGGAATTAGAGGAAAATTGGCTGATTACCCGAACGGTAAATAACACAAAACCCGTTACGGTTTCTTACGCACTTACGGGTCATGCTATCGAGACCCAACCCGTCATCAATGCATTGGTTGACTTTGGCTTAACGCATAGAAAGCGGATTATGGCCAACTGATCTTTATCAGTTAAACGATTGCCTGAATGCTACTGGTGAAAAAGTGGTTTTTGTCTTGAAAAATTTACTGAACGACTGCGAATGTTCAAAGCCTAATTCGTAGGCAATTTCACTCACGGATAAGTTGGTGGATGTCAATTTTTCTTTTGCTGTTTCAATCAGTTTACTGTGGATGTGCTGCTGCGCGTTTTGCCCGGTCAGCGAACGTAACGTATCGCTCAAATAACTTGGCGACATATTTAGCTGTGCGGCCAGAGATTGAACGGAGGGCAATCCCTGCTCCACTAATTTCCTGTTGTTGACCTGCTCGTCTAAAATGGCCTCCAACTGCTGTAGTATATCCCTGTTTACGGCTTTGCGGGTAATAAACTGGCGTTTGTAGAACCGATTGGCATACGTTAATAGCAGTTCAATTTGAGCCATGACAACAGCCTGACTGAAATCATCGATCCGGCTGTTCAGCTCCGTTTCGATCAGTTTAAAAATGGATATGATCGTTGCTTTTTCCTCTTCTGAAAGATGCAGGGTTTCATTGGCTGAGTAAGAAAAAAAGCCATACTGTTTAACGGTCTTAGCCAGTGGGTAGCCCAAAAAGAAATCGGGATGAATGAGCAGCGTTAATTCGGAACACACGCTGGCCTCATTATCATTGGGACCAATGACCTGGCCCGGAGAAGCAAACAATAAACCGCCATCCTCAAAATCATAATAGCGTTGGCCGTACTTTAATTTGCCACTCAGTTTGGGTTTATAAGCTATTTTATAAAAGCTCAGTACGTGGTTTTGGGGAGGTATGCCCGGTTCGGCCTGCTCAACTGCCCCATTAACAAGACTTATCAGCGGATGCTTTGGCATAGGTAGGCCAAAGGCCCGGTGAGCATCTGATAAAGACGCGAATTTGTAGGGAGTATTTTCTGCTTTTTTCATCGTTGACCGTTGACGAAATGATAACCGATAACAGTGTTGTATACCGGTTATCATTCTTTTTTCATTAGGGATCGTTCCTGTTCTCTGCCTTACTTTGATCCGCCCTGCGCTGCGTTGGCAACAGATTCCCAGGCTTCCCAGGTTGCCAGTCGTTCGGCATACGCGCTACGTACCGATGGCAACGGATGAGTGCCTAAGAACAACCGTAACGGTGGGTGTTCGGCATCAACCACGCTGAAGATAGCCTCCGATGTCGCGCTCGGATCGCCCCGTTCCATCGCGCCCAGACTACCAAAAAACTGCGCTTTAAAATCGCTGTAAACATCAAGACCGGCGGCAAACTTCAACGACTCAGGGCTACCAAACTCGGTGGCGTAGGCACCCGGCTCAATAATGGTTACGTTGATTCCAAACGCCCTGACTTCCATAGCTAAGCTTTCGTGAATAGCCTCGAATGCCCATTTCGACGAACAGTAATAGCCAATGACGGGTAATGTCTCATGGCCAAGACTGCTTGACGTACCCAGGATGTGACCGCCCCCCTGTTGGCGCAACAGGGGCAGAGCCGCCTGAATAACCGCCAGTGCGCCAAAAACGTTGGTGTCGTACATCGCCCGAACCTCGTCTGCATTGGCCTCTTCGATGGTTCCCACCAGTGAATAACCGGCATTGTTGAACACGATATCGAGCCTGCCAAAATGAGCATACGCCTGCGTAACGGCAGCCTTCACCTGTTCTGGCTTAGTCACGTCGAGGGCCAGTGTGAGTACGTTCTCGCCGTACTTTTCGTTGAGGTCAGCGATGCTTGCCAGATTCCGTGCCGTGGCGGCAACTTTGTCGCCCCGCTTTAGCGCGGCTTCGGTCCAGACGCGGCCAAACCCACGGGAGGCTCCCGTGATGAACCAAACTTTGGTAGTTGCTACCTGAGCGGGCACAGAGCCAGCACTTGACGTTTTCTGTTGAGATACCATAATTCTGTTGTTTAATTTAACAGAACAAAGGTCAGGGGATATCATTTTTCAGGCGTAGTCTAATTGAGGGTTTTTGTAGTCGAAATGAGAAAGTCAGCGTCGGGTCAGCGAGTAGGCCAATGCCGGTACCGTCGGTAGATGTGACGGAACTAATCTGGTAGGAGGTGGGGGCCGGGGCGGATGATTGTGCGTGTAACACGGCTGACATCAGGCTCAAACAGAAAAAGATAATTAAGGACTTTTTCATAAGTGCGATTGGGTAACGGATGGATTTAGAGCCACAGATTCGCCCCAACTTTGGCAGTCTGGCTCAAAAGGAAAGCGGGGGCTAACCGGCTCATCACCCGGATGATGGCAGCCGAGCCGGGGTAGATTTCAGGCTCGTTCTTTTGCAACCCCCTGATGGCGGCATCCACTACTTTATCGGGGGCCATCAGGGCTTTTGGGTCGAAAGCTTCTTCGCCCATAAACTTGTCGTTGAGCGGGGTGCTAGCTCCCGGTGCCACCAGATCAAACACCCTTACGTTCGTGTTTTTCAACTGCACCCGTAGCGACTTGGTGTAGGATCGTAGCCCGGATTTGCTGGCTCCGTAGATCGGTGAGATGGGGAACGGGACCAGGGCCAGGCCGGAGGTGACGTTCAGGATGGCCGCCGATGGTTTGGTTTTGAGGTGAGGCAAAAACTGGTGCACCATCCGCATCGGCCCCATCAGGTTTATCTCCACCTCACGGGTAAGGTCGGTCAGGTCAATGTCGGGGTCGTGAAGATTGATTTTCCGCATCTCGCCCGCATTATTAATCAGCACGTTGAGGCCTGGAAACTGCCGGACAACCTGCTCATACAGCCCCTTGATAGCGACCACATCGCTGACATCGCTCTGGAAGGTATGAATGCCAGGCAGTACTCTTTTGGCTTGGTCGAGTTTGGCCTGGTTGCGTCCCGTAATCAGCACGGTATTGCCCATCTTGAGCAGGCGGGTGGCAAATTCGTGGCCAAATCCACTGGTGCCACCCGTAATCAGGATGGTGTTGTTGGCGAGTTCCATCGTCTTCTTTTGTGATCTATAGTGAGGACACAAAAGTAGAAACCCGGCCAGAACGCCCCGTTGTAAGCTGCAATCCGTTATTTGTAAAAATCAAATAAGTACACTCAGGCCCGAAACGCAACTGGAAACAAGGTGGTCTGCTTTTTAAAAAAGTTGGAGAAATGCGCTACCTCCTCAAAGCCCAGACAGTAAGCAATTTGCGAAACAGTCCAGTCGGTTTGTTTCAGCAGAATTTTGGCTTCCTGCGCAATCCGTTCGTTGATGAAGCCTGTTGTCGTTTTCCCCGTGTTTTCTTTCAGCACCTTATTGAGGTGATTCACGTGAAGGGCCAACCGGTCTGAGTAATCGGTGGCGGCCCGCAGAGCTATTTTCTGCCGGGGCGATTCGATGGGGAATTGCCGTTCGAGCAACTCGATGAATAGCGAGCAGATGCGGGCCGAGGCTGAATGCGTAGGATACAGGGCCGAGTGGGGCTGGAGCTTCTGGCCGTAGTGAATCAGTTCGAGGACGTAGTTTCGGAGCAGATCGTATTTGTAAGCATAGTTGGAGGAGAGTTCCTTCTGCATCTTTTTGAAGATATAAGTGATCTCCTCCGTCTCATTGTCAGCGAGTTGAAAAACGGGGTAGCCGCCGGGCCTGAAAATGGGCAGGTTGTCGAGCACCACCCCGTTTTTGGTGGGCATAAGAAATGCTTCGGTAAACAAACAAAAGTAGCCGCCCTGATTCTCATCCTGCGGGAGCCAGTGATAGGGGATTTTCGGGGTGCCAAAAAGGAGGCCGTTTTTCTCGATCTCCACCACCTTATCAGCGTATTCGGCCCGGTTGCGCCCACTGATGAGGTTGATTTTGTAGTAGGCTCTGCGGTTATAAGTCATCCGGTGCAGCCCCTGCTTGTGGTGAGCCGCGATCAGCTCATTCACGTTGAACACGTTGAAATGCCCGATCTCTTTGCTGATGCCTTCGGGTATTAGCGCGGCAGTGTCCTTGTAAAAGTCGTCTAAGGATATGGGTGTCATGCCGTTGCCTGTACTTGTAAAAATCAAAGGTAGAGAGTCAGCCCCATCATTGTTCACCGGCTGCCTTGCCAACCAGACTAAAAAATACGGGTACGTTAGCCGCAAGATAGTTTGTTCCCGTTTCACCAGCAGCGTGATGCTGTTGGCCGTCCTGGTGGGGGGGGGCGCATTATTGCCTGCCTGCCATTCTTTTCCGTTGCACCAATACATAGATTAGCCGGGTACCTTCCGTTTTTTCGTCGGCTATTATTCCTTCGGCGATACCACCAACGCGTGGGGCTTTTTTAATCCCATCATCCCGCCCACCAGCGCATCGACCCAGGCATGGGGAAGCAGGGAAGGCAGTGTCCAGTTCTGGAATTTTCTGGGCGTGAAGGCGTACCGCACTTTCGGACGCGGTACCTCAAAGATCGTGCGGATAAACCCGCCTACGGATTCGGGCGTTAACGCGTCGCGTTCGGCCCCCTGATTCATGGCTACGAACTTCGCATAGGCGGCTTCGTAAGCAGTGCCTTTGTACAAGTTTCCACTAAGCCAGTCTTTAGCCAACATTTTACTGTTGACAGCACCAGGGCCAAGAATGATAACCTTGATACCAAACAGGCGCAGTTCACGGCGCAGGCTGTGGGAATAACCTTCTACGGCAAATTTGGTGGCCGCGTAGGACGAAAGAAACGGAAGCGCCAGCACCCCACCAATCGAGCTTATATTGATAATGCGCCCCGCGTGACCCTGTGCGCCCGCGTCGGTGCCGAGCAATGGCAACAGCGTCTTCGTGACGGACATCAGGCCAAACACATTGGTTTCGAACTGAGCGCGTATGTCCTCCATTGTCTGGAATTCTGCCGGCCCGGTAAATTCGATACCGGCATTATTGATCAGGCCATCCAGCCAGCCATTTTCAGATAGTCTCTTCACATGGCCGGGTAACGTTGCTACTTGTTGGGGGTGCGTCACGTCGCACACTACGGGGTGCAGGTTTTCGCCCAGTTCACGCTTCAGCCGTTCGGCATCCTCCGGCCTGCGTACCGTTGCGATAACGCGATAACCGGCAGCAGTAAATACGTTGGCTGCCCCATAGCCAATGCCGGTACTGGTGCCGGTAATAATGAGTGTCTTTGCCATGCTATTTTTCCAGTTGAATTACAATGTGACGCTGCATACATTCATGGGCGTAACGCTGGCCATTCCGCCTTACTTTATCTGCGTAAGGGCGAGCAGGTCGGTCAGGGTGCCGCCACCGCAGACGGGGGCACCCCCCACGAAATAGGCCACATCCTTAACCGTTGCCGCGCCAAACGCGTGGCGGCCACGCGGCAGGGGCGTGAGCGTAGTCCAGCTATCGGTTTTGCTGTTGTAGGCCGTCACGTCGCTGAAAGCGTCACCGCTGGCTGTACACTCGCCACCGGCATAAATAATACGGTCAGTCAACACGGTGTAGGCCCCGGCAGAGCGGGGAACCGGCAACGGCGCAGCCACGGTCCAGGTCTCGGTTTTGGGATCATAGACATCATGCCGGTCGAGGTTATCCGTGAAGTCGGCAACGCGCCCGCCAAAGAGGTGCACCTTGCCGTCGAGCAGCGCAACGCCGACGTGGTCCCGCGTTGGTCCCGGCAGGGGTACACCCGGTGTCCAGTTGCCCGTGGCCGGATCATAGATTTCGTGGGTCGCCACGGTGCCATACCCGGCAAAAAAGTCCGGGCTTCCCGGTGTCGATATCTTGACCACCCTGAGCGAGTTGCGCCCGCCGAAAATGTGAAGCCTGCCATCGACTGCCACTGCTGCCACCGAACCCCGCACGCCCGAAATCGGTGGCAGCGCACGCCACTTGTCAGTTGTCGGGTCATAGACAAAGGCCAGGTCATGGGCATCGAAGTGTACCGGGGAGGTAAAACCGCCGATGGCGTAGAGTTTGCCGTCGAGGGAGGCCACACCCACGTGGCTCAGACCGAACGGCAGGGATGCCCGCTTCTGCCAGGCGTTGGTGGCCGGATCATACATCATGTTCAGCGTGGAGGCATAATTGGGCGCGTCCTGCCCGTTCTGCTCCGTGCCGCCAATGGTATATACCTTGCCGTCAAGCTCGGCCACACCAACTTCGGCCCTGCCGACGGGAATGGGTGCCCTGTTGGTCCAGGTTCCCAAGCCGTCTATACCAATCACGTTTTGATGGTCCTGGCAAGAGGTCAATGTCAACGCGACAATGCCCAAAAAGACCAGCTTGATTATTATCCTGTTTTTCATAATTCGTACGTTTAAGATGCTGAGTAATTGATGGAAAGAATGCAGAAACCCCCGGTTGCTAAACAACCTGTTCGGTTGCGTAGTGGTCCATCACCTTCGCAATCTCCTCGTCGGAGAGTGGTTTGCCGGACGCAACAGTCCGGGCCATATCCCGGAAGAAGTTTATGTAAAAGCCGGGCGTGAACGTGGTTACGAACTCAGTGGGTTCATCGAAGGGGTTGGAAAACGTGTGGGGCGTTCCGACGGGGGTTATGGCGTAGCCACCCACCCTGATGTCATGCTCCGCCCCGTTCATGCCGAACCGCAGGGTGCCTTTCGTAACGAAAAACGTCTCGTCGTGCATATGATGGACGTGCGGTACCAATGGTTTTGTGTGGGGTGGCAACGTGTTGAGGGTGGTGGAAAGCCGGTTTTCGGTGGTGCTGCCATCTTCCAGGACGCGCACAACTACGGGACCAAACTGGATTGTTTCGGTTGTCTCCGAAGCGACGATTTTGATGCTTGACATACGATTGATTGTTTAGGTGAAAACTGTAAGCGTGTACGTGCGGATTTCAGGCGGTGGGAGCCGGTACGGCGAAGGCAGCCAGCAGGGCCGACGTAGTTAAATAATGGCCGATCAGGTGAATCATATCGACCACCCCGAACGCTGCGACCGCCGACTGGTAGAGGTCATCCGGGACCTGCTGCCGGGTAACCAGGGCGTGGGTAAAGCGGTAGGCAGTGGCTTGCGGCCCCGGCAGGTCGGCGGGTTCCCGTCCTGCTTTGATGGTACCGATCGTCAACTTCCTGGAACGCAGCGACCAGTGACCCGATCTCGTTGTAATCGCCCTGCCGAATCTGCACACCCATTCCAATGAGGTCGGTTGCTTTCCGGATATCGCGAACGAGTGCGATGAGTTCATTGGGCTGGATTTTACCCAACAGTGTCTGGATAGTGGTATGGCCGGGTTGTCCCGTAGCACCGGTGATGAGCATCATAGAGTTCGACGGTTTTTTACGCAGGAATATGTGCAAACTAAAAGGTCTTTCCGTTGAGCCATTAAGCCAATATCATTGCGGCTCACACACCGGATAAACCACCGCCATCAACGAAATAATTTGAGCCGGTCAGGTAAGAAGCCGCTGGCGAAACGATAAAATGGACGAATGCGGCAATCTCTTCAGGATCAGCCGGTCTGCCAATCGGGATACCGCCCATTTTATTCATCAGTCCTTCGGAAGCTGCCTCAATACTGATGCCTGCGGTGGCCGCAAAACTTTGTACAAGCTGCTCCACCGCCAACGTTTTGACGGCTCCCGGCGATACCGCCAGTACCCGAACGCCCTTACCGGATACCTCATTAGAGAGTGCTTTGCTGTAACAATTCAACGCAGCCTTCGCCGTAGCATAGGCCATGTTGACATCCCAGAGCGGCTGCTTGCCGGAACTGGTCGAGATGTGAATAATAACCCCGCTCTTCCGGTCGAGCATTCCCGGTAACAGTTCTCTGTCCAACCGAATGGCAGCCATCAGATTCAACTGCAATTCGTTTTCCCAATCGGTATCGGTCAACGCACTGAATCCTCCGCCCGGACTGGTAATACCACCGGCATTATTGATCAGAATATCGACCTGGCCAACCGTATCGTGAATCTCCCGTACCAACTCAGCCGCCTGCCCGGCCCGGGCTAAATCAGCCGCAATAAAATGATGGGTCGGGTTGGTATCGCCGGGGGGATTTCGGGCTGTGACAATAACGGTAGCACCGGCCTGGGCCAACTGGTCGGCAATGGCTTGTCCAATGCCTTTGGTTCCCCCCGTGACCAACGCTGTTTTACCGGCGAGACCCATGTTGTACGCTGATTGATTTTCCATGTTGCGTTGAAATTCTAAAACGAGTTTTTAAAATGAAATTTGTGAAGATGGCAACAGCTATATTCTGAAAAATCAGTTCAGAATAGTGAAAAACTTTACGTTGACATCTGTTTTATAAAGTAGTCGGTCACCTTTTTGCTGTCAACATTTTTGGTACTTTGACAAGTTGCGCGGTGGGGCGGGGAAAGTCAGTTCGGTTGTCATCACGCAGTTGGTTTTGTTGAGCAGGTCTGTTCGACGTGGTAAAGGTGTGGGGTTGAATGCCGGCTACCTATGACCGTTGAGGGACCGGGATATGATTGATGTCATGCAAAATTCTGCCGCAGCCAGCGGTATCATCGCCGACACCCGCCAGACCGATCCCAGACCGATGCCCCCTTTCACCGGCTCATCCGCCGATGCCGACAGCCTTGCCGACGAACGTCGGTGCCGTGCAGGAATCCACCAGAAAGTTGGCAACGTCGGCCCGCGAGATGGTTCCCGGCACCGGCACCGGTTCGGCTTTCCGCACATACTTGCCTTTCGCCGGGCCGTCGGTGAGCCGGGTGGGGCGGGCAATCACGTAGTCGAGACCACTTTCGCGGACCAGCCGTTCCTGCACGTCATGGTCGAGGAAAGCGTACTTGAGCAGCATACCAATCATGAACGTCCGCTGGAACCAGCTCGCTGCGGGGTAGCTGTCGCCCACGCCCAGCGCACTGAGTACGACCAGCCGCTTTACGCCGGACTCCTTCATGGCCGTGATGCAGAACCGGGTACCCTGCGAGAAGTAATCGGGCTTTTCCTTGAAGCCTTTGATGGTCGTCGATGAGACGCAGATGATGACCGCGTCCTGGCCCTGCACGGCGGCCCGCACCGAGGCCGCGTTGTGAAAATCGCCGGTCACCTTCCTGAGTTGCGGGTGGCTGAGGTTGAGTTTCGAGGGGGTGCGGGCAAAGGCGGTGACGGTGTGGCCTTTGGCCAGAGCCGCCCGGACGCAGAGCGCACCAACGCCTTGCGACGCACCCAAAACGAGAATGTTCATGGTATTTTTGATTGATTGTTGAAAGTTGTACTACCTGATTTACGGAAGAATGAGCCGGCGGGTTCGGCTCGAATGCGCGCTGAAATAGCCTAAGGCACCCCCGCTGATGGTTGTTTTGGGATTGGTCGGCGTGACGCTGAAGGCGGGGTTGGCATCCAGAATCTGGTTCAGGGTGCGGAAGTATTCATACACCCCGGCATCTACGTTTTGCATCTCCACCGTCAGCGTATCGCCCGATCCTAATTTGTCGATGGGGTCGGGCGGGGGGCCGCCCCCGGTACCGGCCAGGCCACCCTGATTCCGTAACGGCTCGCTCACGGGTTTGCCATCGGTGTACTTGTCGTTTTGCAGGAAAATAGCCTTGTTCAGCCGTCCGTTGCGGTACTGACGAAACAGATAGCTGTTGGCCCGGCCCGCCGGATCGGTGTATTGCACCACCGCCCGCAGCCCGTCGTCGGCCCCGAACGGATTGACTTCACTGGCTAAGTTCTCAAACGGAACCACTACCGGCAGCGTTGACAGGGCCACGTACGCCGTGCCGCCGGTCTCGACCCGCAGCGTATAGGTCCGGCCCGGTACCCCTTTGAGCGTCACTCCGGCGTACTGACCGGGGCTGGTTTCGCGCAGTGTTTCGCGCCCACCCGCGTCGTCGGTCAGGGTAACGACGGCCCCCACAACGGGCGGAAACGTATTGGTTTCGGTGTAGTTGACCGAGCGGCTTAGGCTGACCCGACCGTAGCCGTCGTCCACTAAGTTGGCTTCGATCACCACCTGCGCGGGCGACGTTTGCAGGTCGAGGGTAATTACTTTTTCGCAGCCCGTCACAACCAGCAGCAGGGCGGCAGCAAGGGGGATCAACAGGGAGTTTGAGCGCATGATTTTAAAAGGTAAAGTTGTACGTTGCCGACGGAATCCAGCGGAACAGCGACTGCTGAACGGCTTCGGTGCGGGTGGGGTCGTCTTTATTGGGCCGGAACAGGATGCTGTACGTGTTCTCGCGGCCCAGGGCGTTATAGACCGAAAACGACCAGCTACTGCGGAAGCGATGGTTTTGCTGGCCGGGCTTCTCGTAGGTCGCGCCGAGGTCCATCCGTATGTAAGCCGGGGTGCGCCCCCCGTTGCGGGAGCCGTAATAATTGATCGGCTGACCATCCACCACGTACTTGCCCACCGGGAACGTAACGGCATTGCCGGTGCTGTACAAAAACGTTCCTGACACCGTCCAGCGCGGATTGATCTGGTAAATACCCACCACCGACACATCGTGGGGCCGGTCCTGCTTAGCCGGAAAATAGTTGCCCTGGTTGATGGCCGTAAACTGCCGCTCGGTCCGGCTGTAGGTGTAGCCGATCCAGCCCGTGAGCCGCCCCACGTCTTTCCGCAGCAGCAGTTCCACGCCGTAAGCCCGCCCGGTGCCGTAGAGCAGGTTCGCTTCGGCATCGTAGGTGCGGGTCAGGTCGGTGCCGTTGCGGTAGTCGATCTGGTTTTGCATGGTTTTGTAGTAGCTCTCCACCGTCAGCGAATAGGCGTTGTCTTTACCCAATTTCAGGTAGTAGCCCGCCGAGATTTGATCCGAGAGTTCGGGTTTGACGTTGAAACTGGTCGGCACGTAGAGGTCGGTCGGCGAGGAGGCATTGGTGTTGCTCAGCAGGTGCAGGTTCTGCGCGTTGCGGGCGTAACCGAGTTTCACGGTGCTGGCTTCCGAGAGTTGGTAGCTGGCCGAGAAACGGGGTTCGAGCCGGATATACGTCTTCAGAAACCCATCCTGTTCGGTATAGGTGTTGGTCGTCACGGTATTGCCCTCGCCATCGTAGGTCGAGTACGTCCCCGGTCCCAGCAGACTAAAGCCCGACAGCCGCAGGCCGGTGGTGAAGTTGAGTTTGGGTGCGGCCTGCCATTCGTGGGAGGCATAAACCGCCGTTTCGAGCGAGTAATTGGTCCGGTCGGGCGTGGGGTTTACGGTGGCATCGGTGGCCGCCGTCACGTGGCCGGGGGTGATGGTGTGGTGAATGGCCTGCGCTCCGAACCGAATCGTCTGGGTGGCGGTGGGCGTATATTCAAAATCCTGCTTGAGGTTAAAATCCTGAATTTTGGAGTCAATACCCGACTCGCTGCCGTTGGACACGAGCGTGATCTGGTAGTCGTATTTGCTGTAAATCACGGACGTGTTGGAGAACAGCCGGTTGCTGAAGAGGTGGTTCAGGCGCAGGGTAGCGGTCTGATTACCGTAGGCCTGCCCGAAGGTGCCGCCTAAGCCGAGTACGTCGCGGCCTAAGTAGCCGCTGAAATAAATCCGGTTCCGGGCATCAAGTTTATAGTTGGCTTTGGCGTTGATGTCGTAGAAATACAGCCGGGCTTTTTTGGTGGTTGGGTTCGACGAAAGTTTGAGAAACACATCGGCGTAGGTGCGCCGGGCCGTAATCAGAAACGACCCTTTATCGCGCACAATCGGCCCTTCTAAGGCCAGCCGCGAGGCAATTAGGCCAATACCCCCGCTGCCGTGCAGTTTCTGATTGTTGCCTTCCTTCATCCTGATGTCCACCACCGACGACAGCCGCCCGCCGTACTGCGCGGGCATCCCGCCTTTATACACGGTCAGGTCTTTGAGCGCGTCGGAGTTGAAGGTCGAGAAAAACCCCAGCAGGTGCGAGGCATTATAGACGGGGGCTTCGTCGAGCAGGATCAGGTTCTGGTCGAAGCCCCCGCCCCGCACCGAAAAGCCGCTGCTGCCTTCGCCCGCCGACTTGATGCCGGGCAGCAGCGTCAGGGTTTTGATCACGTCTTTCTCCCCAAACAGCACCGGCACCTTCGCAATCTGCCTGAGGTTGATGGTTTCCACGCCCATCTGCGCCCGGCTGATGTTGGCATCGGCGGTGCGGGCCTTGACGACAACCTCGGCCAGTTCCCTGCCTTCGGCTGTCAGGTCGAACAGTACGCGCTGGTCGCGCCCGGTGGTAATTTTTTGCTGCTGCGGCACGTAGCCCACAAAACTGGCTTCGAGCGTGTACGTCCCTGCCGGTACCGTGAGGGTATAAAATCCGTAGGCGTTGGCTCCGGTCCCCACGCCGGGCAGTTCCAGCACCCGCACGGTGGCCCCGGTCAGGTTTTCGCCCGAAGCCGCGTCCTGCACCGTACCACTGATGGTAATCCGGGTTTGGGCCACCGCCTGTGGCTGACCAAACAGCCACAGCAGCGGCAACCAGATGCCGAAAAGAAACGTTATTTTTTTCATGGGAAGAAGCTTTCGTGAATTGATCCGGTTCGTAACCGGTAGCAAACGTAGCCGGTGGCGCAGGGCGGGCAGGTGAATACTATACATGGCCCGTGAGTTTGCCGACGTAGCCCCTGAATTTGCCGACCAATGCCGAAATCCGTCCGCGTCGGTTTCGACTTCGGGATACATCGGTGAAATCGGCCCGCAGACCGACGAATCGGGGGCGTTTATCCATTTTTTGCCCACCGGGAGCCGGATATGTTTTCCTTTGATACGGCGTAAGCGATACCCGTACCCATCGCCGAATTTGCCCCATGACCAAATCAATACCGAACGCCCGGTTAATCCGCACGCCACCGAAGGAGACCCGTAAAAACGTTGTGTCAGCCTACGGACGGACCGGCTTCCATCTGTTGCTGTTACCGGCGATGGTTGGCTTACAGATTTATGCCTTCCCCGAAGAGGCCATTGACACGCTTTACGGGACCGTTATCATCCGGTTTCTGCTGTCCGTCCTGCTTTTGGGCCCCGCTTACGTTGCCAACCTGACTTATTTTATTCCCCGTTTTTTGCAGCGTGGCCGGTATGTTTTTTATCTGGTGATCATCATGGTCAGTTGCGCCCTCACGGCCTGGGCTGCGGGCCAGGTCGTGGGCTTTTTTCCCGCGTCATTTACCGGGATCGCGGACCTGAGCAGCCGGGTCAGTCAGCGCATCAGCCGACTCGTGGCGTTCTCAGTGCTGATCGGCACTGCAGTAGAAATGATTTTGTACTGGGAGCAGCAAAAACGGCAGCAGGAACGGGTTGAAAAAGAAAAAATTCAGTTAGAGCTTTCTTTCCTGAAGTCGCAGATAAATCCGCATTTTCTGTTCAACACGCTCAACAATATTCACTCGATGGCCGAGCTGAAATCAGACACGACCGGCGATGCGATTCTGATGCTGTCCGATTTATTGCGGTATGCCCTGTACGGCACCAACAAGGGGAAAGTGCCGGTACAAAAAGAAATTGACAGTCTCGAAAACTACTTAGCCATTCAGCGACTCCGGCTGCCGAAGCGGCAGTCGATTACAATTCAGTTCGAGACGAAGGGCGAACACCGGAACAGCCTGATCGAACCGCTGTTGTTGCTGCCGTTTGTCGAAAATGCGTTCAAACATGGCATTTCGTACCAGCAGCAGTCAAGTCTGTTGATTCAGTTGCTGATCGAAGACAACATCCTGCATTTTAGCGTTTACAATACCAAAAAAACCGGCCATCTGTATGCCACCGTCGAGGATGAAGATTCGGGCATCGGACTAAAAAACATCCGGCGACGGTTAGAACTACTCTACCCCGACCGGCACGAGCTGCACATTCGGAACGAGACCCATGAATTTGATGTCAGACTGACTGTACAATTATAACCCATGACCATCAACTGCCTGCTCATTGACGACGAACCACTGGCCCTCGATAAACTGGAGCAGTACGTCCGAAAAGTGCCTTATCTGAATTTGGCGGGCCGGTTTGAAAACGCCATTCAAGGGCTGGAAATACTCAAGCAAACCCCCGTTGAGTTGATGTATCTGGACATCAATATGCCCGATGTATCGGGGATTGAGTTTCTGCGCGGGCTACAGACTCCGCCGAAAGTAATTTTGACCACGGCCTATAATCACTACGCTCTCGAAGGCTTCGAGCTGAACGTAGTCGATTATTTGTTAAAGCCTTTTTCGTTCGACCGCTTTTTAAAAGCGACGGACCGGGCGTATGAAACATTAGCTGCAAAAGCCGAGACTCATCTCGACCCCAAACCGGACGATTTTATTTTTATCAAAGCCGAGCATAATCTGATAAAAATAAATTTCAGCGAAATTGAGTTTATCGAGGGCCTGAAAGATTACGTGAAGGTGTACGTGACCACCGGAAAACCGTATTTGTCCATCACCTCCTTAAAATCGCTGGAACAGTTGCTGCCCACCAACCGGCTCATCCGTATTCATAAATCATTTATCATCTCGATTGATAAAATAGAAACCATCCGCAGCGGCAAAGTCCTCATCAAAGGTCGCTGGATCGCCATTGGCGAGTCGTACCAGGAAGCCTTCGATAATGTTGTCTTAAAGGGTCGGATGGGTTGATAAAGCGGTGATTAAACGTTCGGATTTAGGTGTGCTCCGAAGCCGGGATAGAGCGGCAGCCGCTGCTTCGTTTCGTCGGGTGTCAGGATAACGGACCCGTGTTTTTGGGCCAGTTGTATGACCTTGGCTAAGTTTTCGTCACTCGCTGCGTAGGCCTGCGGTTCGCCGGTGGGTAGTTCCATGCTTTGCGTGGGTTGGGCCATGGCCCGCCAGATCACATCGGCCCCCACGGCTTCCCCGCCTGCGGCCACCACCATTGTCAGCAACTGTACTTCCGGTGAACGAAAATAAGACGCATGGGCTTTGCCCTTAGGCAGAAAAATTGTTCCACCCTTGCGGGCCATCAGGCTCTTTTCTTCGCCCTCGACAAAGAATTCGAGTTCGCCCTCCAGCACGTAATAAATCTCGTGTTCATACAGATGCACGTGGGGTGGTGGCTCGTTGCCAACGGTTGCATGGAAATAAACCAGGGCAAATCGCCCGTCGGTTTCAGTACTGTTGGAAAGAAACGATAGCAGGCTACCCGTATAGGCGACACTGTTGGCGACTTCGGGATGGCGAGACGTGGGGCGAAGGGTCTGTTTCGTGTTCAATTGGGACGAAGTGTTAAGCCAAACAATAAATGCTGTCGTTGCTCAGGGGTAGCGGCAATTTATTTTCCGAGTACCTGTTTGCGATGATTAACCCCCTAGCTATGCAGTTCCAGCATTACTTTTTTCAACGACCGCGAGTATTCCGTGGCGACGTATTCAATTAAAACCGGATACTCGTCATGCACGATTCGCTGAATGAGCTGGTGTTCTTCCAGGTCTTTCAATTCGTTGGAAAGCACCTTTGGGTTTATTTCGGGAATGATCCGCTGGATTTCCGAAAACCGCCGGTTGTCGTGCATGATCGACGTTAAAATCAATACTTTCCATTTGCCGCTGATCACCTCCAGCGCATCCCGGATGGGAAGTATCTGTTCGATACAATCCAGATTCTTAGTTTTGCCTTCGCTTAAAATCATCGTGTTGTTTCGGCGGTCCGATTAGGGTAGGGAAACCGATTACCTTCGGGTAACTGCTTACTTGTGGAAAGCAAAACTACTGACCTTTGTACAAACAGTCAAGCAGTCTCTACCCGTAAACCGTATGGCACCTCCGCCGAACCGACCAAAACCACTGCACATTGCCCTGTGGGTTGTGCAGGCCTTTTTAGCCCTTACCTTCATCGGGGGCGGGATTTTCAAATTGATTACGCCCATCGCTACCCTCACCGGCATCTGGTCCTGGACGGGCGAATACCCCGATCTGCTCCGGCTGACGGCACTGCTCGACGTGGCTGGTGGTCTCGGTCTGGTGTTACCCGCCCTCACCCGCATCAGGCCGGGGCTGGTTGTGGTGGCCGCGCTGGGTTGCGCGGCTCTGATGGTCAGTGCCATCGTTTTTCACCTGACCCGTGGCGAAGCCGAAGACACCCCGATCAATATTTTTCTGCTGGTACTTATTCTTTTCGTCTGGTGGGGCCGTCGGCTAAAGGTGCCGGTCAATTTATAAGCAACATCTAAATTCAAAGAGTACGTTTACCGGAAATTGGGAACGGATATTTATCACATTCATCATTGTAAGCAGCACCATTTTGTCGGTGGTTGTTGACGGGAATACCACTCATTTGTTTAATTCCGAATGGCCGGGCCATGCCCGTTTAAATGGACTACTACTCTTCCAATTTGATCCTTAGAACGATTTTTGGCCTATCACTGCCAGTTGGTGAAGAGAGCAATTTCATTTCTTTAATCATTAAATCGGCGGAGTACTAGATTAGATGCAAATTAAGAGCCGAGAACGAACAACGTAATCTTTTTACGCTGTTCGTTCTCGTACCATTTGGCCGCATATAAAATCGAATCAGGGGTTCTTACTGCAAACAGGCGGATTTACACGATAGTGAACTAACTAATTAGTCGGCACCTATTTATCAAACACTTAACTATACATTATCATTAAGGATTTCCTTTTTGATAGGCTGGGTTAGCCCCTTAAATTAGCCAGAATCGAAGATTTTGATGCCTGTTTCAGAAGACCCTTTTTGATAATAGCTTGATTAACAGTGCTCAGGCTCATTCAACTATAATTCCTGTTTTTTAACGTGTAAATCCCGGTACAGCCGCTGGCCGCTTAGCGGAGCGGCCAGCTTGCAACAAGAACCCTTATTATACACAATGATCTATACAATATTATTAGTCAAGATGACCAGGATATTACTCATCGATTTTGAATTAGGTTTTAGAGATACCAAAAAGTGTAATCAGACCTAATCTTTAATAAAAAGATTGTCTAAATTTCAATGGCGAAACGCCTGTTTTAGTCTTAAATAACTTACTAAATGATTGCGGATATTCAAAACCCAACTGGTAAGCGACTTCACTAATTGTTAAGCTGGTAGTTGACAGTTTTTCTTCCGCCTTTTTTATTAACTTATCATGAATAAGCTGTTGGGTATTTTGGCCGGTCAGCGAACGCAGCATATCACTTAAATACCTTGGGGAAACATTCAGACGCTCTGCCAGATACTTGACCGTTGGCAGACCCTCGCTTAGGTTTTGATCATTGTTAAAATATTCGTCCAAGGCTTCTTCCAGCTTTTGCAACAGGCCGTTACTCACGGCTTTACGCGTGATAAACTGGCGTTTGTAAAACCTGTTCGCGTAACTAAGCAACAATTCGATCTGGGCGATCATTACTTCCTGGCTAAAATCATCAATCCGGCCAATGAGCTCCTCCTCCATTATTTTAAGAACTGAAAGGATTGTCGCCTTTTCCTTATCTGAAAGATGTAAGGCCTCGCTTGTCGAATAGGAAAAATAGCCCAACTGCCCAATTTTTTTGGCGATAGGATAGCCTTGTAAAAAGTCGGGATGTATCAACAAGGCATACACGGCATGATCTACCGGATCATCGCCAGCTCCAACGAGCTGATTTGGGGCGGTAAATAACATACTGCCTTCATCAAAATCATAATAGCCCTGCCCATATCTAAGCCTTCCGCTCAATTTCGTGATTAACTTTATTTTGTAGAAATTGTGGACGGCATAGTCAGGCGTTTCAACACCGACGATCTGAGTGTCAATATTATTTATTAAACTGATCAGTGGGTGCATGGGTTTACCCAAACTTAATGCACGGTGTACCTCAGTTATGGAGTCAAATCTATGCACCCTATTTTTCTCCATCTCGAAAACAGTTTTACTTAAATAATGACCATCCAACTATCTTTCCAATTACCACGTTTATACTCTTACTTTTGCTCATGGTTAATTAACAAAATTTCGCAAACCGAATGACGATGTCAATAGATGGCCACGCTTAATGAGTTAGAAACAGCCAGTTACACCGATGCATTAGTAATACCCGTCAGGACTGCGCTACTCTGCCATAGCTCGTCAGCATTGTTTTTATCGTAGGAATCCACCGAGGAGCGGATCTCTTTGATCCCCTCAAAGTATTTTCCATTGGTGGTGCTTAGCGCCGGGTCTGTGATGAGCCTGGCCAGCGCAAACCCGGACTCCTCAGCCGAGTGAATGTTCTTAATAATCAGCATTCGCAATAAAGGCAGGATTTTGGGCATCACGAAAAACCACATAAACTTCATCAGACCTGTATACTCACGGGCTAGCCCGGTTCCCGGCATCAAACCCGGGTCGAAGGCATTAACAGTAATTCCTTTCGACAGTCGCGAAGCGAGTCCGTAGGTAAAGTATATATTTGCCAGCTTGGTCGTAGAATACCGCCTGCCACGGTCTGCACGCTCGTCGTCGTTTGCCGCAGCCGGTCCAAGCTCCCCCTTTGCCAGTGCCGCTGTTAAGTTCCAGGCAGGCACCGGCACTGCCGAGCCGGAGGGAACCTTCGCCAATTCTGCCGGGTCGTGCACACCGCTGGCAACGACGACGATGCGTGCCGGCTTGGTTAGCAAGGGCAACACCAGATTTACCAGCAGGTAATGCCCAAGATGACTCACTCCGAACGTCGACTCGAAGCCATCGACTGTGAACACCTTTGTACCCTGCATGGCTGCGTTGCAAATAACGCCATGCAAAGGGGGCAGTTCTCCGGTATTCAGCCTTCGTTCGAGCTCGGCAGAAAAGGTGCGAACCGAAGCCAATGAGCCCAGGTCAAGCTTCATCGCTTCTACTTTTGCGCCAGGTGCTGCGGCTTGGCGAAGGTTCTCGACCGCCGTTTGGGCTCGGGCCATGTCCCGGCAAGCAATCACGACGTGCCAAGGCGACGAAGCGACCAGAAGCGAGTGCGCGCAAGCGTACCCCAAACCCGAATTACCTCCGGTGATGACAACAGTTTGCAGTGATGAGAGTGAATGGCCTTCCAGGTTTTGTTGCCTTAGAGACTTCCTTTCATTTTCCATAGTTTCACTGTATTTATTTACGGCAAAGGTCGAAAGTGACTTCTTCTTGCTCGTAAGCTAAATGACGAACTTTATAACCGTAATGACGCATAATTGACCTCCCCCAACTAGTACTCCGCCGATTTAATGATTAAAGAAATGAAATTGCTCTCTTCACCAACTGGCAGTGATAGGCCAAAAATCGTTCTAAGGATCAAATTGGGGGAGTACTACTTTTCTTAAATATTCTTTGTGGCGTTTCGCTGCTGGGTTTGTGGCTGATGGGGCGGCCATCAAAAGAACCGGAACAGGGCGTTCGGGTGGCTGTGATTATTACCGTCATTTACCGGGCTTCCTTTTTTTATCTGGGTTTCCTGCCCCCTCACGTAGAATTTCTGCCCGGCCACGAAGAACCCCCGCACATCGATGGTTTTCCGATCTACCTGAATGTAGTGGCATCGGGTGTGTTTGTGGTGCTGGTGCTGCTGGGGGTACTGGATATACCGGCGCGAGCATCCTGACAGCCAGCCAAGGTCTCCGATCAGTACGTTAGGTTAGGGCATCAGGATCACCTTGCCATAGACAGTTCTGGATTCGGCCAGTGTCATAGCCGCTGCGATCTGGTCTAAGGAAAAACGGGCTGCAATGCGGGGAGTCAGGGTGCCGTCAGCCAGTAACCGCATTAACTCGGCAAAATCGGTCTGCATCCGGGCGCGAAACGCGGGCCTACCCGCTCCCGACCAGATGTTGTAGAACGTGGCCCGGCGACCGTTGGGCAGGAGTGTGAGCCAGGTGAGCTGCGCCAACAGCCCAATGAACCGGACCACCATCGACCCGGTGCCCCGGATGGCCGACGAGATGGCGTAGCACACCAGCATACCCCCCGGTTTGAGCAGGCCAAACGACCGGGCTACGCTCGCCCCGCCAATGTTGTCGAAAACAGCATCGATCCCGTCGGGAGCTACTTCCCGGATGTGGTGCGCCAGGTCAGCGTCGGCATAGTCGAACGGTTCCGCCCCCTGCGCCCGCAGCGTGTCGTGGTGGCGGGGCGATGCCGTACCCAGCACCCGAACGCCCGCGTGCCGGGCCAGTTGGGTGAGGATGGTGCCGACACCCCCGTTGGCTCCGTGTACCAGAATGGTTTGGCCCCGGCCAATCTGCGCCGTTCGGTGCAGGAGTTGCCAGGCCGTGATCCCGTTGACGACCAGCGTTTCGGCTTCGGCGGGGTCAATGCCGACTGGCACGGTTAACAGGGTTTCGACCGGCAGCACGACGTGGGTGGCCCAGCCCCCGGTTTTGGTCAGGGCCGCCACCCTTTTTTCCAGCAATGCAACCACGCCCGGCCCCACGGCGACCACCGTACCGACCAGATCATAGCCCGGCACAAACGGGAATTTGGGCTGGCCCGGATACCGATCCCGGCGCATGGCCTGCTCGGCAAACGAGATGCCGCTGGCCTCGACCCGGACGATGACTTGCCCGGGACCCGGCGTGTGCAGTACCCGGTGGCGGAGGAGCAACCCGCCGGGTTCGACCACACCGGGCAATACCACCTCGGTGATACTGAATTTCGTTCCGCTGGCGGGTTGTTGGTTGGTCTCGACAGGGATTTCTGTTGTTCGGTGCATGGCGTTGTCTGTTTGTGGAGACAAAGCTACCGGGCTGCGCCGGGCCGAAACGATAACAAAAGATAAGGAATTGGCCGGGGACGAATTATACGCTCAACGCCAATTGGTCTGCGTTGGCCAGGTTAATTCCGCTGAATCCGGTGGCGAATCCGGCTCAGGCTGACGGGGGTGATGCCCAGATAATTGGCGATGTAGTGCTGCGGTACCCGCTGGATGATCTGCTTCTGGCCGTCGTCCAGCAGGCTCCGGTAACGTTCTTCGGGACTCATCATCAGCAGCCCCGCCACGCGCTCTTCCAGGGCAACCATCAGGTATTCGGCCAGCAGACGGCCAAACTCCTGCCAGCCCGCATACTGTACAAACAGGGTTTTCAAGACCGAATAAGGGAAACACACGCAGGTGGTATCGGTCAGGGCCTCGATGGTGACGGGCGAGGGTCGGCCCGTGACGCAACTCATGTAGGCACCCGTGAGCTGATCGTCAAAGAAAAAGTAGGTGGTCCGTTCCTCGCCGTCGCGGGTATAAAATTGCCTGAGCATTCCGTCCAGCACCAGGCCCACCTGATCGGCCACGATCCCCTGCCGGGCGAAGCACTGGTGTTTTTTCAGGGTCTGGATGGTCAGATGAGGCACCAACATGGTCCATTCGTCCTCGGTGAGGTGGACAAACCAGTCTATTTGCTGACGCAGCCGTAAAGCCGCCGGGGTGGTACTCGCTTTCATTAACGGAAGATGCTGCTCCCGGTAAGCAGCAGCATTAGGTAAACGGCCCTGAACCTGGCAACTACTCGGAAACAGGCGTCTCCGGTTTCATGTCGTATGATTTCTGGAGCACGGCAGGGCGGGTGCCAAGACCCTCCCGGATTTTCTTGGTCCAGTCGTTGTCCATATTTCTTTTGGTCTCCTCGATCATCGATTTGGGTTCCAGGTTGCGGAACGTGTCGATCTCGCCGGCTGCCACTGCTGTCAGCGTGGCATAGACCGGCTCCGGGTCGAACTGGGCGCGGGGAAAAGCCAGTTTAGCGTAGTCGAACAGCCGCTCGTCGGCGTTGTCCTCCCAGCTTTGCCAGGTGTCGAAGCCCCGGTCGTTGAACCCCGTCAGGAACGGGCCGGGGTTGACCGTTGCCACTTCCACCCCAAATTCCTGCAACTCCAGGCTCATCGTCTGGGCGATGGCTTCGACAGCGTGTTTGGAGGCTGCATAAATTCCGGTAAAGGGGTTGACGTTCAGGCCCTCCCGCGAGGACACCCAGACGATCCGGCCTTCGCCCCGCTTAACCATTTGCTTGGCGATGCCCTGCGTGAGCAACAGCGGTCCGATAACGTTCACCTCAAACTCGTTCCGCATATTCGCGCCGGGGATGTCCAGCACCGAGCCACCCTCCAGCACCCCGGCGTTATTGACCAGAATCTCCACCCCCCAGGCCAGAGCCTTGCGCCGGTCCCCGTCGTTGGTAACATCGAGTTTTTCCACTTGCAGGGTTACGCCCCGCTCGGCAGCTTCACGCTTGAGGGGCATCACCTGCGCGTAAATCTCGACCGCAGCGATAACATTGAATCCCTTCTCGGCCAGTCGCATGGCGGTCTCGAAGCCAAAGCCGGTACCGGCACCCGTGATCAGTACGTTTTTCATGTTGACGTTGTAATGTGTTGATTGTTAGGGGCTATGCACTCGTGCTCCGCCACAAAATTAGACAACCATCCATCGTAAAACTTGTTCCATTCAATCCGATGGTTGTCTAATTCAAACCCGGCGCACCGCCAAGGGAGCCTGGCCGGTCTGCTTTTTGAAAAAGTGATTGAACCGGGTCGGCTCGTCGAAGCCCAGGCTGTAGCCGATTTCGGCCACGTTCCAGTCGGTGTGGCGGAGCAAGGCCCGCGCTTCGCCGACTACGCGTTCGGCAATGTGGGTGGTGGTGGTTTTGCCGGTTACTTCGCGCACACAGCGGTTGAGGTAGTTGACGTGTACGTTAAGCTGCCCGGCAAAGTCGCCCGCCGACCGCAGGGCAAACCGGTGGGTGGGTGATTCGACGGGAAATTGCCGCTCAAGCAGGTCGAGGAAAGCACCGGTCAGCCGCAGTTTGGCGTCGGGTTGCTGGTAGAGCGTATCGGTGGGCCGCAGCTTGAGGGCATAATGAATCAGTTCCGCCGTATAGTGGCGAAGCAGGTCGTACTTCAAAGCGTAGTCGGACTCGATTTCGGCCAGCATCGTCTCAAACAGGGCGCTCACGGCGGTCTCCTGGTCGGGCGTGAGGGCATAGGCCGGGTGGCCACCGGGCTGAAAAAGCGGCTGTTCCAGCAGGCCCGTACCCGGCTGCCCCCGGAAGAATACCTCGCTGAACAGGCAGTAAAACCCGGTGGGCTGGGCTGCCAGTGCCTGGCAACCGTACAGAACGCGGGGGTTGAAAAACACCAGCGTTGGCCCCGGCATCTCCACGCTCTTGTCGGCGTAATGATACACGTAAGGCCCCCGGTTGAGGGCGATTTTATAAAAGTCCCGCCGACCGTAGTGAATCGGCTTGTCGGCGGGTAGCCGTACTGCTTCCAGCCGAAACACGTTGACCTGCCCAACCGCGCCAACCGCTGGTGGCGGCACGGCGGGCAGTTCGGGGAAGTAGTGCTGATAAAAATCGGTGAGCGATTCGGGCCTGGGCATCTTTAGGTGAACAACCGTTTAGTCATCAAACTGTTACGCGCTGTCCCAACCGCCTGTTCTCCAGGAAATAGCCGATGGCCAGCAGCGACAGCATCACGACATCCACGATGAGCTGGATGGGGAGTTGGCCGGGCCGGGCAAATTCGGGGTCGATCAGGGCCGTCCCCGGAAACAGGGTAGCGCCCACCTGCGTGAGCCAGTAGTAGCTGGCCAGGGCCGCTGCCAGGCGGAGTTTATACCGCCCGTCGCCGCTGGGCGACCATAAAATCCACAGGGCCGTTAGCCCCAGCGCCGTACCGAGCAACATCGTCTGGGCATTGTGAAATTTGGCGTGCGGGGGCCAGCGGGGGTTGTAGATGTGCGTGTGGTTCCAGTCGAAAAAATAGGAGCCAACGGTGGCCCACAGGGCTACCAGCGTAATCAGGAGTTTACCGGTCGATAACGTTTTCATAGCAATGGCGTTGGTTGAAAAGCTAGTGATTTTGGCTTCATAAACTCATCAAAAAGTCTCTGTTACCCCACTCAAAACGATGAGCATGGTAACAGAGACTTTTAATCTGCTTAAAAAATTATCCACAAACTGAAAAGATACTCGCTGCTAACCAGCGGGATCAGCCCATGGCGCCACCGTTGGCCAGCAGGTGCTGCCCGTTGACGAACGAAGACAGGTCGCTGGCAAAAAACTCGGCGATGTTGGCCACGTCCTCGACCGTTCCCAGCCGACCCATCGGGCAGTTGTCGAGCAGCACTTTGCGGGCTTCGGGGAACGCTTTGGGATCGGTAAACACGCCCGACCCGTCGATGGCGTAGGGAATAATCGAGTTGACGGTGATGCCCTTATGCCCGATTTCCTTCGCCAGCACCTCCACAATGTAGCGGCCCGGCATTTTGCTGCCCCCATAAACGGCCATGCCCGGCGTAGGAAACGAGGTGCTGCTGGAGGCCACGTAAATGATCCGCCCCCCGTCGGCTACGTGCCGGGCCGCCTGTTGAATCGTGAAATACGTCCCCCTGGCGTTGATGCCGAAGAGTTGGTCGAACTGCGCTTCGGTGAAATCCGTCGTCGGCACTTCCAGCAGTTCCACCCCCGCGTTGGCTACCACGATGTCGATTTTGCCGAAGGTGTCTTTGGCCGTCGTGAAGAGCCGCTCAAGGTCGGCTACTTTGGTCACGTCGCCCTGCACGGCAATCACCTTCACGCCCATCGCCATGATCGTGCTGATGGCTTCGTCGGCAGACGCTTTGTCTTTGGAATAGTTGAGGACGATGTTGGCACCTAAGGCGGCATACCGCTCGGCAATGGCCCGGCCCAGCCCACGGGCCGACCCCGTGATGAGGGCTACTTTATTGGCTAATATATTCATTGGAAAAGAACGTTAAACACGTTGATTGATGATGATGTACCGGACGACTGGCTTAGGCCATCGCCCCGTTGATGCCGATGTTCTGGGCCGAAATCCAGCGGGATTCGTCGGCGGCCAGAAAAACAACTAATTCCGCAATGTCGTCTGGTTCACCAATGCGGTTGAACGCCGACATCCCGGCCAGCCGGTCGATGACTTCCTGGGGCTTGCCCTTGACGAAGAGTTCGGTGTTGGTTGGCCCCGGCGAGATGGAGTTGACCCGGATGCCCCGCGCACCAACTTCTTTGGCAAATACCCGCGTCAACTGCTCCACGGCAGCTTTTGTGGCCACATAAGTGCTGTAGGTGGGCAGCATGATCCGGTCCACAGACGACGAGAAATTGATGATACTGCCGTTGTCGGCCAGGCGGGTGGCGGCTTCGCGCAGGGTGTTGAAGGTGCCGCGCACGTTGGTGTCGAACTGCCGGGTAAAGTCCTCGTCGGTGGTGTCTTTTAGCAGCTTGGTAATCATGACCCCCGCGTTGTTGACCAGCACGTCGAGCTGGCCGAACTGCCCGATGGCCTCGTCGAACAGGCGTTTCACGTCGTCGGCCTTGCTCACGTCGGCCTGCACCGCCATGGCCTGACCGCCCTGTTGTTGAATGGCCGCGACGACGGCTTCGGCGGCCTCGCGGCTACCGGCATAATTGACCACGACCCGCGCCCCGGCAGCGGCCAGATGTTGGGCGACGGCGGCACCGATGCCTTTCGAGGCCCCGGTGACGAGTACTACTTTGTTGTGTAAGGTGCTCATGTTGTGTCCGTTGAGTGATGACGGTACAAAGGTCAGCCGTAACGACGGAGGGCGAGGGACACCAATCAGAGTATTCAGGACAGATAACCAATATGCCGTTTGCTACATATAACTACGGCGATTGCCGGACCCGAAACTGCACCGGCGACAGGCCCGTGTGCTTCTTCACGTAGTTGCTGAAGTGGGTCGGCTCGGCAAACCCCAGCCGATAGGCAATTTCTTTCACCGACAGGGCCGAATTGAGCAGCAGGGCTTTCGCTTCGGCAACGGTTTTTTCAGCAATCCAGGTGCTGACCGATTTGCCCGTTTTGCTTTTGATGACCGCGTTGAAGTAGCTCGGATGCAGGTGGCTGGCTGTGGCGCAGTCCTGCACCTGAAGCTGCCGGGCCGGTTCGTTCTGGCTCAACGCCCGGAAGTGCTGCTCCAGGAATTGCTTGAAATCCCGGACTATCTGCGAACTGCGGTTACCTTCGTAAATCGGGTTATAATCCTGCCAGAAGTACGCTTTTATCTTCAGCAGAGCCACCACAAACAGGTTGCCGATGATCCGGTTGCGGTAGGGGTTGGCGGAGGTGTATTCGACCAAAATCTGAGCGCAAAGCTGCTCGAACTCCGCAAAAACGACCGGGCTAAGTACCCTGGGCACGACGGTTTCGGCCAGCAGAAACGGGAACTCATCAAAAATGTCGGCATGGACATTTTCTTTCAGGAAGGCTTCGCTCAGGCTCACCAGATAGACGTCTTTGATGCGATGCCAGGTAAACGACTTGTAATGGCCGGGGTTGGTGAAATAAATCGTGCGTGGCTCCGTCGAAAACCGCTGTTCGTCGGTGGTGTAGGCACCATCGGCATCGCAGACGAACACAAACGAATAAAAGTTGGCCCGAAACACTGGCGACGCAAACGGCAGGTCGGTGTGGATGTCGTTTAGTTTGTGAATATCGAACTCACCCTGTGGACTAAAATGGTGGGTCGGCAGGTCGAGAAACTGGTAGAGATCGTTGATTCGGTCGAACGTTAAGCTTGTCGGGGTGTCGTGCATGGCAGGTAACTTGATAAACGGCAACGAGCGGAAGGCTCCACGCCTTCACACTAGCCACGGTATCAACTAATTAGCCACAGTATAGTTAACGGGCGCTCTTTATGCAATAACCGAAATAGGCACCGCGAAGGTAACCAATACAGTTACCCTCAAGGGGTATTGTTGCCGAATCACAGGAAGCGTTCAGTGACGTGTGTCACTTCCCTGAATCACCGAAGCGACGAAGATGGCCTAAACACGGGCCTGGGAATTCATCCAGTTGTTAAATCAGTTGGGTGGTCAGCCCCTGACCAAGACGGGCGACGATAAGGCTTCGGGCTACGTTGACGGACACGAGGGGCCATTAAACCCTGCCAAATCACTCTGCTCAACTTCTGACGCAACAAAGCACCCTGTTACTCGCCCTAAAGAGGTTCCTACAGGACAGCGTCCGCCACCCAGATTCAGAACGGGCAACTAAGCGGTCTCGTTCATCAGTGGAATACACTCCATCGGAATTAACAGGTGATTATCAAAGGACACTAAACAGCGTTAAAAAGCCGCGTTCAGATTCTTCTGACGCGGTTTTTTGTGGAGGAAATTATTTCAGTACACCGCTCAATCGGGCATCTGCTCAAAATACGTCTTGCGCGTTTTTTTCTTGGTATAAAACTGCGTCGTTTCCAGTGTTTCGTGGCGCAGGTGTTGCTGGACGTGTTCCAGACTTACGCCTTCCTCCAGAAGGAGTTGGCCAACCGTATGCCGCAGACTGTGAGCCGACATCCCCACCCGTTTCAAGCCATGCTTCCTGAACTGCTTATCCACGATGTACCGGATTTGATGCTTCTTTAGGTCGTCAAACAGGGACTCCCCCGTCGGCCATTGGGAATGGGCCAGCGGTTTGTTTCTTCTAAATACGTTTGCAACACCTGCCGACAAGCCGCGAAGAATTTGATGGCTTTCTTCGTACTCTTGCCTTTGCCCAGCACTTGTAGTTGATGCCTCTCGAAATCTAAATCGCCCAACCTGAGCCGGGTCACTTCGACCGTCCGTAAACCCTCCAGGCCCAGCAGAACCAGAACCGCCCGGTCGCGTGTGGTTTCAACATCGTCCAAAACCCGTTGCCGCTCGTCGGCTTCCAGGCTGTCTTTGTAGAAGGTACGTTCGATAGCCAGCCCCCGCACATCGTCAATGTCGCGCAGGGCATTGAGTTGGTCGTCGCCTACTATCAGGTCCTCGCGTCGGCGGATGCACCAGGCGGCCAATTGCTTGATGGCTGACAAGTATAAGTTGACGGTGAAGGCGGAGTACTGGTTATCTTTCAGATGCTGGACGAAGTCTGATACGGTCAGGCCGCTGAAAGATGCCGGTTGGCCCCGCGCTATTTGACCGTCGAGGTAGATAAAGAAGGCGTTGAGTGCTTTGGTGTAAGTCTCTTTGGAGCGATCTCCACGCAGGCTTTTGGCTTCCCGAATAAAGGTCAGGATCAGTTCATTGGCGGCTGGTGGTATCTTGGTCGTCTTGGGGTCAGCGATGATAAGGGGGCAACCGATGGTCTGATAAAAGAGCAGGAACTTCCGAATGGGTGATACGCGGTTGGGCGGTAGCCCGGCGGTGAATCGGGCAACACTCATGCTGTCAATACCGAACCCTTCTTTTAAACAGAAAGCCACATAAGCCCTGGCATGGCGGGGGTAGTTACTCGACTTGGGCAGGTCAGCGGCAAAGTAGCGAATCAGTTGGCTGATGGTGTAGCGGGTAATGGTCTTACCGACGGCCTGATTGTCCCCCTCGTTTTGGTGATGATGTAGACTGATGGAGGAATCGGCCATAATGAATCGGGTTTTGGGCAAAGGTGGTGAAATAACGAAATTTCACCATTTCTCGCAAAGGATAATTTATAAGACGGTGAAGATTTTCTATAAACCAATTCCCTGGTTGATTCCATAGCGATCCATCAGTATCGCCCGGCTTATGCCCCGTCTTACCGAACGCTGAGATGGTCTGTTGCAGACTGAAATGCCAGCCCACTCCGCGCAAATGGTGTAGTACAGATTGACAGCAAGGGTGAGTCTTACTCTTATCATAGAGGCAATTTAGTTGCATAGCATTACGACCCAATAAGGATACTGTCAACAGCCAACCCGTCCCGATTTTTGAGACGCTTCTGATGGTGTGTTACTCATTTTAGTATTACCACTGATAATCAGTTCATTACTGATGATTACCCCTGTCTTACTGGGTGTCCTCTCCCCTGTCCTCTGGGGTGTCCTCTCCCTAGTAAGACAGGGGAGAGGACACCCAGTAAGACAGGGAGCCGACATTTGTCCACCCCGGTCATTACCGCGATGTAATACTGTGTCAGTCAACGAAAATTACAAAATTACACGCTTGTAATATCCCCAAATGACGCTGCCAGAGGCTACTTCGCTTGTCCTATAGGCGGGCTTGCATACCCAGAAAACACCAGTCAGACACCACCTGACGATGACCGGGACACCAACCCCCACTTTAGAAAAAGAATGAACACAAGTCATCACCTCTTCGTAAATTCTCTAAGCATATCGAAATAGTAGATAATAATTCCATGACTACTTGACTTCGCCCGAAAACCTACCGACACTTGCACTGTCAAAAAACATAAACCGTTGATATGCAATTTGTTGATGCTGGTAAATACGGGCCTCCTAAACCACGGATAGCAATCGGGGCCATGCTCATGAATCAGGGACGGGCACCCCCACCCGCTAAAATCAATCATCGCTCAGGGGCCGGGTACTGACGAGTACACCCAGCCTTGCCAATCCTTTACCCGACTGCCCCCAGCAGATGCGGAGCGAAGGCGTGCGCCCATACGCCTGTTTTTTTGCGTAAACCGGCAGTTAATCGGTTTGAGAAAACAATGCTAAAAAAGTTAGTCTACCGTTCACGCTGTTCTGCCAACGGTTATCAACGGTTAACCCGGGGTCTGGCAGACAGGCAAATCTCCCAGTGGTTTTTAATTCATACTTACTACAAACATCGTCCATGAATAGCGTACCATCAGCCCGCTTTGAAGCCGACCCGCTCAACAGTACCTTCCGCTGGGTCATTCACCTGGACCCCAACCATGCCCGTAACCGGGTGGCCCAGTTGGATGGGTACAGCAAAGGGATGGGCTACGAAAACAATAATAAAGTACAACTTTTGCTCAATAAGTTGCGGAATCCGCTCTTGGGCTATGTAGAGAAAGCGTTGCTGATCGAAGTATTCGAGCAGCAGGGGGGTGTTCTCAAAGAGCGCCATCCGAGGTTAATCACGTTGAGTCCGCATGGCTACCATTGTGCGGATTGGGTAGCGGAGAATGAGTTAATTTGTCAGTTTTTGAAGGGGGTGTATGACACTTACCTGACCACCGGCCAACTGCCTTCGGTTGAGAATCGGCGTAATAACCGCCGTCAAGGGGCTTACCAACGTGATTTAAAGCATGACTTGTACCGTTTCAACGACCACGGTGCGTTACAGGTTTTTTGCCGGGAACAGTCGGCCCACTACGGTCAGGAGTGTATGCGGTCTTGGTATTACAGCCATTTGCGGTTGTTTCCGGCTTTGCAGCCGGGTTGTTAAGGGATTCGGGTTGGCATCAAGTCCAGGTTGCACTTTTGCTCATCAGCGTGCCAATCCGGGTTGTGTGGCGTGGAGCACAAGACCTGTTAAGGTCGCTTCACGCTATCCGAGCCAATGAGGGGGTTCTTTTTACAAATGGGCGTATTCATACGGTAAAACGTGATTAAAAAGTGTGTTAATTTCTATGACGGCTTTTAGGTCGGCGTTTTCCGTCTCAAATACGGCTAACCCTCCACTTCGGCCACGTTACCAAACGTTTCTCAGTTGACAATTGGGCAAGACAAGCAGGTTAGTTGGAGATAATTCGGCCACGTCTGGGCCATCTCTTAGTTGTCAGTGCTCTTACTGTCAGCCTTGCTGAAGCACAGTAAGCAACGAGCATATCGTCTGTGTTTCGTCTGCTACTATAGTTACCCCCGCTTACGTTGATGCCCAATCTTTCTCAAGATACCAAAGTCATCAGTTATACACAAATACTGATTTGGGTAAATCAGTATTTGTGTATTTACATAAATGTGTATTTAATAAATTACACAAATACTGAAATACACTTTTGATTATTTGTGCAATTTATTACCTTTGATTCTGCAATAATCAGATTATCAAATGATTCTTTCAATAACAAGTCTCAAAGGGGGTGTCGGTAAGTCAACTATCTCTCAAAACCTGGCCGTATGCTTTGCCCATGCCGGTTATAAGGTTTGCATTTTTGACGTTGATACCAACCAGAGTGCCATACATTGGTCAGGGATCAGACCCGATGAATCGCCCCCCATTCCCGTGTTTGGGCAGCCGGATGGAATAGAACTATCCAAAAATGTGAAGTTGATCAGCAGGGATTACGAGGTCGTCATTATAGACGGTACGCCGTCGCTCAATAAGGTGACGAGTAAAATCATCCTGCTGGCAGATATGCTCTTAATCCCCATTCTGGCAAGCGGCTTAGATATGTGGGCTACGAAGCAATTTCTTGAGCGCTATCAAGATGCAGTGGAAGAAAAGGAAAAGGCCATCCCGGCTTACTTTCTGCTTAATCAATATCAATCCAATACCAATCTGGCAAAAGAGGTTAAAGAGGTTTTAGATGAAACCGAGATTCCGGTCTTAAAAACTACGCTCAAGAACCGAACAGCCTACAAAGAAGCGGTAATTAAAGGGCTTGGGGTGATCGAATACAAGGATGAGAAGGCCAAGGCTGAAACGGTAGCACTGTTCAATGAATTAACCCAAATTATCAAAAAACTTTAAGTCGCAAATCAATGGCAAAAGAGAAATTAGGTTTAAAAGACACGTTGGGGTTAAGCCCAAAAATCAGCCTGAAAAAATCAGAAATCAACATTGAGCAGACCGAGAAGGCAGTTAATGAGATTCACTCAACCAAAGAGGTTACCAAACGCGTGACTATTGATATGCCCATAGACCTCTTCAAATCAATGAAAATGAAGATTGTGGGTGAACGAACAGCTCGTGACTATATTCTTGACTTGGTTAAGAATGATTTGCACATTTAAACATTTGTGTAAATGTGGTTTTAAACAAATGTTTAAATGTGTTTTTGTGTAAATAATTAAATACGTTTTTGTGCAAAACTCACATCTATATACTTGATAATGTGTTTGTTGGATAAGGCCATAAAGTTGAATGGTTTCGCCTGCTCAAGCCATGTCATAAATACCGGCGGCTGAATGTGGGCTTTGGGGAGGGAACAGAACCGTGTTTTTATTCTGTGTGGCTGCGTTGCCCGACTGGACAATATTACCAACCGGGCAACGTAAGACAACTAACCAAGTCGGGCCAATGAGAGCAGCCCAAAACCAAACGCTTTGGCCGGGCCAATACCCTGCTGCAAGGCCAACCCAAAGAGAGCCGGGTCTGTAACTCGTAACGCTCCGTCAAATCGAACGCCATACAAAGGCAAAGCCCGCTTGGACGGAATGCCGCTTTGTTGGGAACTACCCTGCCAAAACCCATCACTACTGGCCCAAAGCACGTCAAATCCATGCTGATGTCCTTTGCGGCCAAGCCATTCCTGAGCGGGAGTGGGGCCATCAGCCTGGTTGGTCTCCGTGAGATAATCGGGCAATGCCATACGCCGACCCTGTTTTTTTCCTTCGCGCTTTTCTTTGCGCGTCGGGTTGGCGACCAGCCGGAACCGGAACTGCTGCCCATCATTAAAGTCAAGACTGAATGCACTTGACTTCATCGAAAGCAGGTAGTTTGCGGGTAGTTTAGCCCAGTCCGGTTCAGTAGCTGATTGAACCAACACCGTTGGCTGGGCATCGCGATTCGCTAAGGGTTCCAGCCGGAACAGCACGCCGTGTTCAGCGCGGTAGTCAAGGCCGGGTGCCGTCTCAAAAGCGCGGGCCAGGGTGCGGTGCAGGTCATACAGTGCGCTTACATCCCGGCGGGCTTCAGCCGAGCGGGGATTAAGCAGTAGTTTAGATAAATACATGGTTCGTCGGATTATCGGGGAGCAGGAATATACGTGACAACCTCACGGGGTAAAAACCGACGAGGCTCAAACGAGAGCGGAACATCGGTACGCTGTGTACGACTGACGGGGATGTAGCCCGCTGATCGAAGCACCGTATCTGTTGTACTGGTCGCGGTATCTGTGTCGGTGATTAGTCGGAGTGAATGGGTTGATAAATCGGTTGACCGAACCCGGTTGGTGTCGGTGTTGGCTACGCCCGTTGCCAGCACAGGGTCAACAATGGTTAACAGGGCAGTTACCAGAGCCTCAGGAAGTACGCCCGAAGCGGATTCTTCTTCGTCTTGCCTAATGCAAATGGGCCAGGACGGAACAAAGGCTTTCCGGCCCAGACTCAACGGCCAGTATGGGTTAGCCAATGCCGCTTCCAACGCCCGCAGCAGAGACTCGTCCTGACTCTCGAAGCCGACCAGAAAGTAAGCATCGCTCAGGTAAAACCGTTCCGAAAGTACGGTATCCTGCAAGTCGCCGGGGTTGGCGGGCCTGCCGGGTTTAAGTTTGGCTTTTGCCCGAAGCACATTCTGGGCCGTGTGGTAATCGCGCCGGAGGATGCCCTCCCTCACAACCCGAACACCAAAGGGCATGGCCGACAAATCAGCCAGCGTGTATGCCTTACCGGCAATAGGGTGGATGGGAGCCGCCCGATCCCAGCCGAGGGCGGCACAGAGCAATCCGATAACCCCGCTTTTGGAGGGTTCGGAAAGCGTTTCCCGGATACCAAACCGGCTGCTGACCCCCCACGCCTGCATTGGCCCGGCCAGCCGCATAATCAGGGTGTAGCTCATGCCGAAACGGGGTTAGCGGTGAGCGATCTCTTGAGGCCATCCAGCAAGGCGGGTACCGTATCGAGTACGCCTACGCTGGCTTCGCTCAGGGCGTTTTGTATGCCGGTTTCCGCATCCAATACCACGCAGGTGGCTTGTCCGTTCAGGCCGTACATCCGCTTGAGTTTGGCATAGTGCGTCCCCAGCGCGGCAATGGCCTGATGCGTCAGACTGTGGTTACCACCGGGCTTTATGGGCGTTTCAAAGGCATTGACGAGCGAAACGGGTTGCCCCGACTCCCGCACCACGACCATGACCAGCGCAGGCAGGGAATGAGCGGCAAAGGTGTTTTGTTTGCCCGACGGCCGTGCCTGCACAAAGGCTTCGGCAAATGCCAGAATACCCTCGCCCGCAGCGTTGGCATCACCCCCCAAGTTGCGTGTCAACTGGTTCACGTCCACACAGGCAAAGCGGTAAAAACACGACGAGGAGAAGCCTACCGTACCAATCATGCCCGCACCGGCATTTTCGGCAGGTTGCAGGTCGTCAACAGCGGTAAAGTAATCGAACTCCATGCTCATCGTATTAACGGAGATGGCATGGCTTACCTGACAGGCAGCATCCACGTTTTCGGCGGGGTTATCGGCCAGCATCCGTCCGAACAGGGCCACATCAACGGCCCGAACGTGCTTCGGGTATTCTTTTTTGTATTGGTCGGCCAGGGCTGAAAAAGGCTTGACGGCTTCGTCGATCTGCTTCTTTTTCGCGTCCTTCTCTTTTTTGGGAAGCGTATCGTGTTCGATTCGCATTGTTGCCAATTGCTCGGCCAATGCACCTGTTTCATGGTTGGCCCCGTGAAGTAGTTTAACCACCCGGTCAAGTTCTTCGGAGCCAACGTAAAGCAAATAATCGGTGTTGCCCTTGTCGTTGATTCCGTACAGGGCATCAAAAAATTCGCGGGCCATTGCCTGCGCCTGGGTCACGGAATGGCCCGAATCGACCAATCGTTTCGTCACTGCTTCAGGTGCCCGTTTGGTGCGGATACCGAGCCGGTCGGTCATTTGTTCCCGAAATATAGCGGACTGCCGAACCGAGCGTTTGAGACACTGAGACGAGATACGCTGCCGTTGATAACCACCGAAATTACAGTCTTTGGGTGCGCCGGTGTCATCGCGGTTCAGGTTTGAGGGCGGAAAATTCTGGAGAATGTGAAATTCGATGGTTTTCATGCAGGCTAAAATTGGTTGGTTTGAGTTGATTGGTTATTCCTGAATAGCGGCAAGGTCTTCGGCATCGGTTTCGGTCATCACGGGTTGCCAGTAGTCACGCGCCCACTGCCTGCGGGCGGCTAATTGGCCGGTCGAGTCGCCTGTCCAATAGAGCAGGTCTGTCAATAACTGCCGGTAATTGACGGGGATGGGCGTTTTAGCCGATGCGACGCGCTGAATGAATCCGCGCAGGGGTATAGCCAAGTTATCCCGGTCGGTATCGAGCAGCGCGATAAACCGCTTGTCTAAACTTTCTTCACCCGCACCGAGCTGTGTCCGCAGCCGACGGAGTGATTCGCCAAACGAGCGTCGGCTATAGGTCCGTTTTGTGTCCCCTGCTTTCACCGCTTTTGTTTCAGTCTCTTCATCGCTGAATGCCGGAAGCCGGTGACCCCCGTTGGGCGTAGTAAATCGCTGGGCGTTCAGGGCGTAGAGCGTGGCGACAAGCCGGTAGGCATCGAACGCCCAACCATCTTTCTCCGGTAATAGTGACCCCAAAATCCAGATAGACCGGGTATCGCTCAGAGGGTCGGCGGCAGCCCGGCGGAGTTCGGCCAAGTTGGCGCGGCCATTGGGACTTCGTTGGGGGTTGCCCTGGTTGTCCAGAAACTGGACAAATTGTCGGATACTGTCTTTGTCGTAAGGGTTCATACGGTCTCAGGTTTACGGGATTTTGGGTAGAGTGTACCGATGCGAAGCACTACTTCGGCTTCGGCGAAGGCCCGCCAGGCCGTATCGCTTAGCTGGTAGTGTTTCAGCACTCCTTCCAGCGCGTTGTGGGCGGTTTCCCGGACAAAAGCCCGCCATCGCTCACGAACCTCGCCGAGGTCATTGATGGGGACAGTGGCAACCTGAGCCAGAAACGGATTGAATTGATGACCCAGTATGGGCCAGTACCGGCCATCGGTGTCGAGGGCCTGCACGAAGGCATCACGGTCGCCCCGTTCCACATCACTCAGCCGCACCCCCCAGGGTTTATTGAGCCGGGCGCGGCAGGCAAAGGCACGAGTTGCTTCCCGGAGTCGAAGATCTCGAATGCGCTTTGCGTAATTAATTAGCTTGTCAAGTGTGTCCCAGCGATCAGAATTAGTCAGAATATCAGGATAGATGGATACCCGCTCGTGCCGCCACAGTTCTACTTTAGCCTGATCGTTGACCATCCCGAACACATCTGCCGAAAAAGCGGCTGTCTTATTCAATCCGAGGTCATCGATGTGGCCCGAAAGCCACTCGAAGGTGCGGGGTGCGTGACCCGCTTCTCCTTTCTTTTCTACCGTCATCATGTAGGCCGCGCTGTCTTGCCACAGCGCATGGCTGGTGCTGAACCGGAGTGGATACGGCCCTTCTTTGCCCGACTTGTATGCGGCATGAGGGTCATGAAACAGGAGTTTATCAATCTTGCTGCCCTGGTTGTAGCGCACCCCAACCACCTGACCGCTACTGTCGGGAACGAGTTGCAACCGTCGGCTCTGGAACGTAAACAGGTCGCGGATGCCACCCACGTCGCGCTTTTGGGCAACGGGCGGCCTGTCACTCTCCCAGGTCGGGTTGTCTTTCGTGGTGTTGCCCCATACATCGCTATCCGGGGCAAGGTTCAGCAGCAGGGCGTTAAACAACGATGGTCTTGAATCAACTAAACCCCGGAGCCAGAAATAGGCCCCGCCCACCAACGGCGCGTGTGATAAATTGAACGGTTGGGCCACGCCCCCACCCAACGCGGCTGCCTGCGTGCAGACAATGGCGCGGGCCGCTTCGGCTAAGGTCAGAGGTTGCAACACGCTGTCGAGATCATGGCTGAACAACACGGCATTGTTGCCACTGGCAGCCGCATGGAGCATCCGGGTGACGGGTGATATTTCTTTGGCATCCGTTGCCGGGTGACCGTAAAAGGGCCGGGTTGGAGACAGTAAGTCGAAGTTGTCGGCCTGTCTTTTTAAATATACCTCGCAGCGTCCGGCATCGAATTGACCCTTTTGCCAGTGGTCAAACCAATCCGATTCCCCGGCCAGTTCGGGGAAAACAGCCGCTGTCAGTGCGGCCAGGAGCCGATTGAGGGCAATCGTTTCGAGCGGATTGTCGGTTGCCAGCTCCTCAATTTCGTGCGCCCTCACCAGGGCATCACGCAGGCTCACTGCATTGGGCGGGTCTCCCCCGCGCCACCGCACAGGTAGCCAGGGTTCGGTTAAGAGGTTGTAGGAAGTCATACTGATTGTTTGGTATAAAGCAATCCTAATCGGGTGTTCAGCATGAGCCGGGTGCTGCCAACTACTGCCGAGGCATCGGTTAGCTCGATGAGATGAAACCGTTTCAGCACCCGGTGTTTGTCCTGTACTGCCGCCCATTCCGGGTTTTCCAATTTCCACAAGGCCGATACAAGGCCCGCATTGCTGATCCGAACGGCGGCACCGAACAGCGCACGTAACGTATCGGGGTGGAGTTTTTTCGGAGCAGGACGAGCCAGTACCATTTCCCCACCGGGTTCGATGCTCCATCCGTTTACCGTTCGGTGCAGAAGCAGCACTTCGGCATTGATTCCGTCGGGGTTGCGGGTTAGGGCGCGGAGGTGTTCGGGCAGCGTTCCCTGACCTTCTTCATCTTCCTCGGCCAATTCGGGCTTGTCAAATACGAAAAGCGATTTGAGTTTTTTGGGTTGTGGCACCAGCCGCGCCGTAGCATCGGCCATTTGTCGGCTGTCCTGCTTCAGCCACTCTGCAAAGCGTTGTTGATACTGCGCCTGAACGTCAGCATTCAACCCGTCCGGCACCCGCCCGGCATCGCCATACACGGATTCGATCAGGGTGCGATAGCCCGGCCCCGATTCGTTGCCGAGGGGTAAAGACCAGCCACCCACCTGACGGAGCATGGCCCAGGTTTTCCAGAGCAGGGCGGTCTCGTAGATTTTGCCCCCGCCCGAAATCTCGGCCACGTCGGGCAGTTGCCCCGGTTCGGCTTCGGCACAGGCGATGTACAACGCGGGTTCGGTGAAGCCTTTGGGACGATGTCCGCGTTTGTGCCGGTGAAGCCGCCCGGCGCGTTGCAGCAACAGATCAACCGGGGCCAGATCGGTGATTTGAGCGTCAACGTCGAGGTCTAAACTTTGCTCGATCACCTGCGTACCTACCAATAATCCGGGTCGGTTGGGGCGTTTGGGACCGAAGCGGGCGCGGGCCGCTTTTTCGCGATCCTGCCGCCAGGCCTGGGGCATCCGGGCATGAAGCAGCATCCGGTCTTCTACCGGCAACACGTCGTCCGTATCCAGCAACCGAAATACGTCCTGCGCCCGTTGTACGGTGTTGCAGACGACCATGACGGTTGCCCCATCTGCCAATAATTTCCGGGCAGTGGCAGCCATGGTCTCCACCTCGGCTCCGCACCAGCGAAACGTCAGGCGTTGGCCCCGGCCCGGAGCAGGTGAGAAGGGATGGGTAGTGGCAACATCAGCGGCTGCGTGCCAGACCACCGGGTAGGGGGCTGGTTGGCTGGCATCGTCGGCGGGGGTGGTACTGTTCCAGGCTTCGAGCATCCGTTGCCGCGCTTCGCCGGGCAGTGTGGCCGACAAGACGACTACATTCACATTCAACGCCCGCAGCCAACGCAGCAACTGCCCGAATACGGCGTTCATGTAGGCATCGTAGGCGTGAACTTCATCGAAAATAACCGTCTTTCCACAGAGCGCGAACAGCCTCAGAAAGAAGTGTTTGGCGTAGAGAACGCCGAGGAAAAGCTGATCAACGGTTCCCACGCCATACGGTACGAGCAAGGCCCGTTTCTTGGGCATGAACCAGCCCAGCACCCGGTCGCCGGGTGGGTTTGTCCTGTTTTTTGGGTCGTCATCATCGTCTATGCGGGCGGTGGCTTCGGCAATGGTCAGCAGCGACACAGCATCATCGTGGAGTAAATCGTTGCCATGCACGAGCCGCAAGGCTGCCGTTTCGCCGACATGGGCGGCTTTCAGGTTTTTGGCATCACCCGCAATGAATGTTTTCAGGCGGGGAAACAGGCCGTCGGAGGTTGATTGGGAGGGCATCGCCACGTATAAACCCCCTCCGTGCCGGGCGGTGAGGTAAAACCCGGCTTCGGTTTTGCCCTCGCCGGTGGGGGCTTCAACAATTATCAGGTTGGGCTGGCTGGGGTGCAGGGGCAGCATGGCCGTAATTTCCTGCAAAGGCCGGGGAGCATTGCCAAAATGGTCGGCGAACGGGAGCGCGCGGAGGTTGGCCCGCTGGTTCAGGCCCGCCTGCACGAAGGCGCGTTTGGCTCCTTCGCGGCTGTTAGCCACGTAAGCATGAAGGTCATCTTCGGCCCGGACGCTCAGGTCATAACAGCGTTGCATCGAGCCTAACCAGTCGGCCAAGGTGGCCCAGCCCGCAAAAGCCATCAACCAGTCGGGCCAGGGATTTTGCAGGGCGTTCAACGTTGGAAACTGATTGGTGGGCGGCAACGGCACGCCCCAGGCCATAAATACGGCCTCGGTCAGGTCGTGTTGCGCCTGTTTCCAGACAGCATCGCCCAATGCCCCTTCTGATCGTTCTGATTCGGCAACGCTCTCCCAGACTTCGCTTTTGCAGAGTTTGCCGTGATGAATGCCCACAAACGCGGCCAGCGCATGAAGCAGCGTTTTTCCGTTGAACTGCTTATGGTTTAGCCATCGTTGGGCAATGGCAATGGAAGCATGGCCGTGATGGAGCCGGTTGGCATTCGGGTGAAACACAAACCCCGCCGATTCGAGCCGTTGTTTGATTCCGTCGGGAATGCCGGGGATGCCCTGGAAACTGGGGATACCCTTGCCGAGGTCGTGCAGGCCGATCCAGACACTGAGAAACTGACCGGCTTCGACTTTACTCAGGCCAATACCATTGGCAATAGTCTGTTTCAGGGATGGTGGCAAAAACTCCTCCCACAGCACAAGGGCAGCATTCCCCACGTCGATCAGATGCGCCCAGAGAGGGTGAGTCCAGTCGTCGGCGAGACCGTCTACTTTTTCGCGGTTGGTTTTGGCCCAGAAGAGCCGCCAGGTTTCCATGCGTTTTGGTTTTAGTGTTGATGGGGGAAAGGTAATGCACTGGCTTTGCGGGAGCGGACTTTGGGTGTCCGAAGCGGGACTGGCAATCAGGCCAACGGGTTGGTGGGCTGGTAGCGTCTGACCAATTCATGGGCCTCCTGGAGTAGCCGTTCCCGGAGGGAGGCCGGTTCGAGAACGGTAATGCTCACGCCCCACCCCTGGCAGAATGAACGCATTTCCTCCAACCCTTCCAGTTCATACGAGACAATTAACCGCCCGTCGGGTTGCGCCGTTTCTATTTGCTGGGTGGGATGATACTGCCGTTCACGAAAATGAATGGCTTTATCAGATTCGACCAACAGGCGAAGTTCTATGCATTCGCCTGATGTAATTGACCCTAAGGAAGCCCGGAAATGGTCTTCGGGTACAAAATCAGCCGGGATGGTGAAGAACGCGGTCTCGGCTCCATCGTCGCACGGAATCACCTCGCTGATTCGGGTGAGCGCAAACGTGGTGACAGCCGCCCGTTTGTGGCAGTAGGCAACCAGCATCCAGGCGCGGGTTCGTTTGGCAAAAAAATAAGGATCAACTTTTCGGCCTACCGAGAGCCGGTTGTCTTTAGCGGTGAAATAGGTCATCCGCACGGATCGGCTTTCGTCCATAGCCGTTTCGAGGGTGCGGAAGCTGTCCATGGCAATGCGGTCGGCCACATTGTCGTCGAAATGCCATTCCTGCTGCGGCTCTTCAACATCAAACAGGTAGGTGACGGGGCGGGCGTGTTCGAGCAGTTTGTCAAAGGCCCGGTTTAATGCTTCAGCGTGGGGTGTGCCGATCAGCACTGACCGGCTGGCTTTGGCCGCTATTGCCAGGGCGCGCAGTTCGGCCGGCTCGAACCGCAGATCAGGTACGGCCACCTGCTGGTTTTCGGGAGCCAGGGCAAACACCTTGCGCCGGTTCTGCCAGCGTTCATGGACGGGCAGCCCCGACTGTTGCAACTGCCGGATAACGCGCCGGACCTGCCGTTCGCCAATCTTGAGCGTTGTTTGAATATCGCTCAATGAGAGAACGTGACCGGCATCGAGCAGATAGCGAAGGTGTTCGTCGGGCGTGTGTTTGGGCATGGCTGGAAGCCGGTTTGGTCGCTATAAATCAGGATAGACTAATGAAACGCACCCAGAAGCAGTGGTCAGACAGCGAATGTCCGAACAGCACCAATGGCGGCAGTATGTTTCGCTGTAAATAAACCAATAACGCAATGAAACACAAACACGCAATGCGGGATTTGCCTAAAATCCGCGACTCGGTCTCGTTTCTATACGTCGAATACGGCCATCTGGAGCAATCAAAATCAGGGGTCGAATTTGTGAATAAACTGGGCCGCACACCCCTGCCCGCAGCCAGCCTGTCGTCGTTACTGTTGGGGCCGGGTACGACCGTTACCCACGCGGCTGTACGAACGCTGGCCGAAGCCGGGTGTTCGATGGTCTGGGTGGGCGAACGGGGTGTCCGCTGCTACGCTCACGGGATCGGTGAGACGCATAAAGGGTATAGGCTGATGCGGCAGGCGGAGTTGTCGGCTACGCCTGCGCTGCGGATGCAGGTTGTTGACCGGATGTACCGGGCGCGGTTCGCTGATCCGTTGCCGGCGGGATTGAAACTGGAACAGATTCGGGGCAAAGAAGGTATCCGGGTGCGTCAGGCGTATGCCGATGCCGCCCGAAAGTTCGGGGTAGAGTGGACTGGTCGGAACTACAACCGCAGTACGTGGGCGGATGCTGATCCGCTGAACCGGGCGTTGTCATCGGCAAATGCCTGTTTGCACGGGTTGGTCCACGCGGCTTTGCTGTCGTCGGGTTATTCACCGGCTTTGGGCTTTATTCATCAGGGCAAGCAATTGTCGTTTGTCTATGATATTGCTGACCTCTACAAGATGCAAATCACGGTTCCGGTGGCTTTCTCGGTGGTTGCCGAAGGGTTGGCTCAGGTAGAAGGGCCGGTGCGGAAGCGGTGCCGCGATGCGTTCACGAATTTAAAACTGCTCCAGCGGATTGTTCCCGACGTAGATCGGCTGTTGCAGTTGGATACCGAGCCCGAAACCCCGGATGGATTTGATCCCGATCTGGACCCGGCCCTGCCGACTCCGTGGTGGACTAACCCCAAAACAGACAAGCCATGACCGTGATTCTATTGGAGCGGGTGTCGCCTTCGCTGCGGGGCGACCTGAGCCGCTGGTTAATCGAAATCCAGGCGGGGGTATTTGTAGGCCGGGTCAACGAGTTGGTTCGGGAAGCCCTGTGGGAGCGCGTTACGAACCGGGCGGATGACGGAACGGTGTTGATGGTCTGGCGAAGCCCCAATGAGCAGGGGTTCGATATGCGGGTTTGGCAAGCCAAGAGTTATATACCCATGAACATGGACGGGATTTGGCTGATTCTTCGCCCGGCGGCAGACACATAGAGGGGCGTTTTTGTAAAAAAGCGGCCTTTCCGTACATTCGGGCAGTATTTTCCCTACGCTTGTGGGGATGAACCGGTACGACCCCCGTAAACTATCGTATCACCTGAATTTTCCCTACGCTTGTGGGGATGAACCGTGATTTGCTATTGATGTCTCAGATGTGCCGGTATTTTCCCTACGCTTGTGGGGATGAACCGTATATGCCGTTGGTGCGAAAGTTCGGGACTACATTTTCCCTACGCTTGTGGGGATGAACCGCGTTCGGGTTGCGGATGAGCCTACTACAAATAATTTTCCCTACGCTTGTGGGGATGAACCGACCGCGTAAGAGTCCCTGAAAAGTGCTTTTAAATTTTCCCTACTCTTGTGGGGATGAACCGCCATATTGACAAATTGAATCGTTTCGGCAAAAATTTTCCCTACGCTTGTGGGGATGAACCGTATGGCATTGATAAGCTACTCGAAATAATAGGATTTTCCCTACGCTTGTGGGGATGAACCGCCAGCACACCGAAGCCGAGCCTATTGGCGCAAATTTTCCCTACGCTTGTGGGGATGAACCGTTATGGCCCGAACCGGAAACGGTTCGGGCCGGATTTTCCCTACGCTTGTGGGGATGAACCGAACATGGCAAAGCTGCTGGCCCAATACGCGGCAATTTTCCCTACGCTTGTGGGGATGAACCGTTAAGGAGTTGCGCCACGACCTGGACGCGAAACATTTTCCCTACGCTTGTGGGGATGAACCGTTGGCATAGCGTTGGACTACCTTTCTACTAAGATTTTCCCTACGCTTGTGGGGATGAACCGATAGGAGTTTCAGAAACCCGTTGGCCGTTGGCATTTTCCCTACGCTTGTGGGGATGAACCGCAAAACATTGAAAGTTGAGGTAGTTCACACACCATTTTCCCTACGCTTGTGGGGATGAACCGCCGGTTCGTGGGCGGCTAACACCCTGCAAACCATTTTCCCTACGCTTGTGGGGATGAACCGCATTGCCGGGCGATTCAGCCGGGTGGGGTGGCATTTTCCCTACGCTTGTGGGGATGAACCGCAGTCAGGCCTGCGCGTAGTTTGTCAACATCCATTTTCCCTACGCTTGTGGGGATGAACCGTATCGCGTTGGCAAGACCGTAACTTAATTCATATTTTCCCTACGCTTGTGGGGATGAACCGAATTTGCGCGTCAGGCCCGAAACCCGGATGGTATTTTCCCTACGCTTGTGGGGATGAACCGAAGACCACCTTTAGGCTGTCGGTGGCGTATCCGGCATTTTCCCTACGCTTGTGGGGATGAACCGGCCGGGCGAGCCACGTTCACTGCGTCAAAAAAATTTTCCCTACGCTTGTGGGGATGAACCGGCATACGAAGCGTCTTACTCAGACGCGGGGCTATTTTCCCTACGCTTGTGGGGATGAACCGTCGTGATGCTTATACCGGCGCGTACCGACACGATTTTCCCTACGCTTGTGGGGATGAACCGATTTGAGTAAACGGTTAATCTTGCCCGGTCGGATTTTCCCTACGCTTGTGGGGATGAACCGCCCGGCGCGAGGGTGATACCGAGCGATGGCCCATTTTCCCTACACTCGTGGGGATGGACCGTAAGCCCCTAACCCTTTCACAATCAACCCCTACATTTTCCCTACACTCGTGGGGATGGACCGAAGATCGGCATCAACAACGTGCAGCAACGGCAAATTTTCCCTACACTCGTGGGGATGGACCGAAAGATGCAGGCCGAAACAGAACATTCTATCAATTTTCCCTACACTCGTGGGGATGGACCGTACCTTGAACTCAGGAAGAAGTTTGGGTGCCAATTTTCCCTACACTCGTGGGGATGGACCGGCAGTCAAAACACAGGCCGACCAGCGTGTGGTCATTTTCCCTACACTCGTGGGGATGGACCGTTCGGGAGTGAATATAGGTTATCAGACATTCAATTTTCCCTACACTCGTGGGGATGGACCGCACATCACGGCGGGGCGCACCGTGCCGATTACATTTTCCCTACACTCGTGGGGATGGACCGCGACGTACTGAGGTGTAGCGATAGCGAAACCTATTTTCCCTACACTCGTGGGGATGGACCGGCCATACACCAGAATTGGTGCGGGGGCAAGCCATTTTCCCTACGCTCGTGGGGATGAACCGAGATGACCACCAACATCAACGGAACGGCGGCAATTTTCCCTACGCTTGTGGGGATGAACCGTTTGGCCTATTTGTAGTAGGCTCATCCGCAACCATTTTCCCTACGCTTGTGGGAATGAACCGATTGACCGCTTCGGGAATCGGGAAATTTTCTAATTTTCCCTACGCTTGTGGGGATGAACCGGTAGCCCGCTAAGGGTTGTAGCGGCTTGTATAATTTTCCCTACGCTTGTGGGGATGAACCGAACGCCATCGGCGGGCGGCAGAACGGGCAACACATTTTCCCTACGCTTGTGGGGATGAACCGAGCCAACGCCGGTGAAATTATCGGGTATTCTCATTTTCCCTACGCTTGTGGGGATGAACCGGCTGAAAACCTAAACCCGGCAGGTCGGTTTCATTTTCCCTACGCTTGTGAGGATGAACCGCAACATGGAATCGGTGCTAATCGGGCTGAAGCATTTTCCCTACGCTTGTGGGGATGAACCGTTGAAGCTGATTCGGTCGGCACCGGCAAAGGTATTTCCCTACGCTCGTGGGGATGGACCGCCTTACGGCAAGCTCTGGCCGCAGTCGCGGACATTTTTCCTACGCTCGTGGGGATGGACCGATCACCGAGGAGATGCGCGAGGATGTGGAGTTATTTTCCCTACGCTCGTGGGGATAGACCGAAATAAAGGAGCAATTAGGCAACGGTGATTACATTTTCCCTACGCTCGTGGGGATGACTAATCTGTCAACCTTCAATGGCATGATACCAGTAAAAAAACGCTTCGGGCTGCACCTTTCTGAGTTTATTCAGTCGGTTGTAAGCAGGGTTAGTAATCTGTAAGTCAATGACTTGTACCGGGTTCTGATACCGTTTGATGGTTATCGCGTCGGTTTGCAGCAACCGGCTGAGATAAGCAGCCTTTGCCCCGGCCAGAATGGCCTGTTCAATGCGAAAATCGCTCATAACGAAGTTGTTTAACCGTTTTACGCCATCCTGCAAAAAGACAAAATGCGGTTTCTTTACGTCACGCCGGGTTAGTAGCAGGGCCGTCTCGAAAATGTCGGCCAACACATCGGCGGGCGATAGTTGGAGATGCCGAAACCTAATTTCCTGGGCGGCTAAGTGGTCAAAGGTTTGGCGCGTCAGACTCAGATCAGTTGCCTGATCAAAGAGTAATCCAATGTCAAACAGTTGCTTCACGATTTCTAAGGGCCGGTTTTTGCGGTACAAAATACCCGTTGTGTTCGGTGCAAAAGCCGTGAGTTTGTCCCCTAACAGGCAGTTTATGTCGGGCATCTGCACCGACAGGATTGGCTCAACAACCCGGAGCCAGGGGTGATCTATCGGCTTGTTAACCAGCCGGGCGTAGTCAACCGGAGCAAACAGCACATCCAACAGAATTGGCTCGTCGTCCAGGCCGCCGATAGTGGGCGTGTAATAAAACTTGTAATGACCGACCGGAACGTGCTGGTGGCTTTGGCGGTCGGAGTCGTCTGTCCAGTTGACGAACTGGCTATTGGCAATAACCGCATCAAATAACGTTGGCAGGTTTTGAAGCCGGGCAGGCATCACGATGTCAATATCAATCGATAACCGCTGCGGGTTTTCAAGATGCAGGATCAGCGATGTACCGCCCTTGAAGACGAACGACAGATTCTGATACCGGAGTTGTTCCAGCAGATGCAACGCCCAGACAACCTTTTCGAGCAGTTTGGTATCCGGCTTTTTGCTGAACTGACCGGCCACGGTTTGTAGCCAGTCGCGGGTAAAGGTTTCGGGTAAGATCATGCCGGCAGGTGGGCGTTCGCATCAAGCAGCAGCCTGTTCAGTTGCGGTAGTTGATGCCGTCGCCGGGCATACCGCCGAAGCTTGTCTGTGTTAATAACATACCGGGCTGTGATTCCCTGAATGATACGGGGTAATTCTTCCTGATACATGAAAAAGAGGGTATCGTCGGCGATCAGGTCAATGAGCAACTTCTCGGCGGTGATGGTGGTCACGTCCCCGATACGCTGCAGCGGGGCTTCGCTCACTAATGGTTTAAGGAGTACTATCCGGGCAGTATCGGTCAGGTATGGTGCCACGGTGGCGAGGTCACTGGCCCGAATGATATGTATGGTCGCTGGCACGTCATTCGCGCTGTAAACTGACTGTACGAATGAAAGAACCGTATCAACCGCATCCCGGTCTATTTCCAGTAACCAGTACTTAACAAATGGAACGTGCATGAGGTAAGGCTGCACAGTCTCTGTGCTCCACAGACAGGTTGTCAGCAATGGAAAGGCTTCGGCGAGTTTTTTCCCCAAAAAGCCAAGTTCATCGGGTATGCCGGGAGCAAAGGCCACTCTGCGGTTATCTGCTGACACGACTCGGTAGCGGCCCCGGCCCTGGCGGGTTAGCAGACCTTGCTTCACCAAATCATAAATATGCCAATCCAGTGTTGTTGGTTTTGCGTCAGGATACGCCTGCCGCAGCAACGACACTAAATCGGGTTTATGAATGGATTGTATCGTGCCGAACTGCTTTGCGAGTTGGTTAGCCTGCATAATTTTTCCTAATTGTTGGCAAATATAAGAAAAAGTGCCAATAATTGGGAAAAATAACTCACGTAACGACCTCACATTGCGAACGTATGGGTTGGCAGACTACAATGTGGCTGACAACCAATTTAGCTTCGCTGAACATTACACATACGCCCAGAAATTTTTAATCCGCTGAATTGGATGCCCAACCGACTCCATGTAGAGGGCCGCGAGTTGATCATCAGTTTTAGTATTGAGTTTTGCCCCTAAACCCATTCTTAAATTGTCTGGAAGCCAGTCATTACCGTCATGATATATCTTTCTCAAGGCTGGTTTGTGGGCTATTTCATCTTGGATAGCTTGGAAAAATGCGTCCTTTTTGTCTTTGGGAGCCTGAGTTCCAAGTTCTAAAAAATAGTGCGTCTTAAACTCATCAAAACCACGTTTTATAGCTTTTTCAATATCTTGATGGGTCTTGAGTTGGGCAGTATCTTGTCTCTTCTGTTTCCCCAATTGCGATTTTCCACTTGCTGAGTTATTCCTGATTGCGTTGTGCAGGTAGGCAGTAAGTGAACGAATCTTATTGCCCTTCTCCGTCTCCTCTTTAGCCAACAACAATACGTCGAACACCCGGTCACGACCGTAGTTGCCAATAAGTATGGCAAGTTCTTGTACGTCTATTTTTTCGATCTGATGCGCCAGTACAACCAGCTCCTTATCTGGTTCAACTGACAAGGGTATGACAAATTGGGGAGGTTCGGCAACCTCGACAATAGCAGGAGTCTGTCCATTGTCTTCAATGGTGAAGGCAATCTTATATACAGGGGTATTTGGGTTGTTTGAGGTGGTCCGGTTTAGCCGGACAGTCAAGTTGACAAGTTTTGATTCAAATTTAGGTAATACTTCTGCTCAAACTGCTCGGGACTGATGTTGCCCAGGGATGAATGCCGTCGCTTCAAATTATAATAACACTCAATGTACTCAAACAACTCATTATGAGCGTCTTCCAACGATCTGAAGACCCCATTCTCGAGCAATTCCGCTTTAATTCGAGACCAACAAGACTCCATAAAAGCATTGTCGTATGGATCATCAGGACGACTCATACTTTGCTCAAATTTGTAATCTATCAGGGTTTGGCGAAACTGTTTGCCGATGTACTGACCGCCACGATCAGAATGAATAATGCTGCCGGAAATTAGTTGGTTTGAACCGATGGCCTTCTGTAAGGCACTGTGAACCAACGCTTCCGCTCCGGCGGCCCGGTTCCATATTCTCAGCCAGTGACCACCCCTTAATTTTCCGGCTAAATAAATCCTCCACGCTGCTAAGTAGGCCCAACCACTACCTGCCAATGGCACGTATGTAATATCACCAACCAAAACTTGACCCGGAGCCGTTGGAAAGTCTCTGTCTAACAATAAGTTAGGACTAAATGGCCCGCTGTGTCGGCTATCCGTCGTGCGTGGGATGAAGCTACGTGACGGTCGGCCGCTGCCGCTGAATAGCTTGAAGACCCGCTTCCTGCATCAATCGCCGTAATTGATGGCGACCCACCTGATGACCTTGTTCTTGTAACTCTGTCAAAAGTCGCCGACTTCCGTATCGCCGACGATGTTCAGCAAAGCTATCAAGCATCGCGGTTTGTAGTTTTTCTTGCCCTACCGTCAACTGATGACTTTCACCAGTTTGATAGGCATAATAGGCACTACGGCTGATATTGAGAATTTTGCAAATTCTTTCGATGGGAAAATCAAGGGCTAATTCGGTGACGAGTCGGTACGAAATCGTCAGGTCATTCGGCTGAAAATGCCCAATGCTTTTTTTAGGATGTCCCGTTCTTGCTCGGTTCGCCGGAGTTGTTCTTTAACCCGGTCATGCTCTTCTTGGGAAACTCCTGCTTTGGGTTTATCAGCCGTTGCCTTGTTTGCCACCGGGCCGCCGATGCGGTTGTAAAGCAGGTTTTCAGAAATGCCCAATGACCGAGCTACGTCGGGAACGCTCCGGTTGCCAGTGGTGACTAACCGAACTGCTTCGGTTTTGAATGTTTCACGGTCCGCCGTTGCGGTCATACTTTCGGCGCGGAGACGATGGGGTTTGGTTTTTTGCCATGATACAGCCAAGTTAAGCAACTCGACTGTCCGGCAAACCTGGACCACCTCAATCTAACAATAACGTGAATCATGGATAATGTTTTTTTAATGCATTGACAGTGAGTGCATAGTAGGCAGGAGATGTCGAGATTTGCAGGACCAACTAACACGTCTCTCCCGCCCATATATTCTGCGAAGATAAAGCAAACAAACTCGTTGAAATAGTCATCGCCTGTGATGATTTCTGTAAAGAATTAACGCGCTGGCAAAGCCAACAGCCTGATTATAAGCCTAAACGGGTTGCTCAACTGACCGACAGCGAAATGATGATAATCGCCGTCTTTTATCCCGGCGGGGAACCGCACTGTTGGCCGCTGTCGGTGGTCTTATGGTCTCAACGTTCACCTGGTTATCAATGGCACCGGCCACCCGGAAACATGGACAGGTCATCAATTTTGTACGCACACCCGGTAATATCTCGGATAATAATGGTCGGCTGCTACGGGCCTTATCAAACTAAGGAATAATCGTGTACGGCTAAATCGGAGGGCTTAGTATGCCCTGGCTGAACAAACAGACCGGGACATCGTCCGCCTTACCCGTCTTGCGGCTGCATTCAGCCCGGTAATAGTCAGCCTCGGTACTGCCCGACAGGTATCCGCCCAAGCCTATTGAAATCGAACCGACCACGATTTCAGCAATTGCCGACCGTTACCACCAATAATGAACTGACAGTGGCTGCGTTCAGTCCAGCCGTCCGGGTAAACGGAACAGTTGACCTGTTGAACACATCAATGACGATGCGGGACAGAACCGCCGAACTGCGAGAATGACCTTCCCAGTGCGTCGGCAGAGAACAGGTGAGTTGGGTTTGTTGGACCGGCGCGTCTGCTTCACGGAGTGTATTGGCGATAAAACCACTGCTTCAGCCCTTCGGCAGCCAGCACGTATAGAGCCACCACACCAATGATGGTTCCGTACAGCGACGGGGGCATGGGCGTGAACCCGAATATCTGCGCCAACGGTGTAACCGGCAGCAGCAACACCAGCCCCACAATCAGGGCAGTGGCCCCCAGCAACCACGCGCCGGGCCGACTTTTATAGAACGCCTGCCGGGTACGAACCACCAGTACGATAGTAGAGGCCGATAGCACCGATTCCACAAACCAGCCCGTTTGAAACAGGCGCTCGCTGGCTTTAAAAACCCACAGCAACACCCCGAAACTCAGGTAATCGAAGACCGAACTGAGTAGGCCGAAGACGAGCATGAACCGCCGGATAAAGGTCAAATCCCAGTTGACCGGCTTATCAATGGCGGTCGGGTCCACGTTGTCCGAGGAGATAGTCATGGCGGGCAAATCCGTCAACAGGTTGGTGAGTAAAATCTGCACGGGCAGTAGCGGCAAAAAGGGCAGAAAAATGGACGCGCCCGCCATGCTGAACATATTGCCGAAGTTGGCACTGGTTGCCATAAAAATGTATTTCATGGTGTTGGTAAACGTCCGTCGCCCCTCCCGAACGCCGTCAATCAGTACGTTCAAATCCTGTTTCAGCAGCACAATATCTGCCGATTCTTTGGCGACGTTCACCGCCGATTCGACCGAGATACCCACGTCAGCCGCGTGGAGCGCACTGGCATCGTTGATGCCGTCGCCCATATAGCCGACCACGTACCCGGCTTTTTTCAGGGCCAGAATAATCAGTTCTTTCTGAATCGGCTCAATTTCAGCGAAAATGTGCGTTGTTGACACCCGGTGCCGCAGGGCGTCAACGCTCAGGTTTCGCAGGGCCGGGCCGGTCAGCACATCGGGGGTAATGATGCCGATGGTTTGGGCCACCGCCGTTGCCACGAGCGCATTGTCGCCGGTAATCATCTTGATCTGGATGCCGAGCTGTTGAAGGGTTTTCAGGGTTTCGTGAATCCCGGCTTTGGGGGCATCGAACAGGCTGATGAACCCCAGAAAAGTCATCCCGGTCTCGTCGGTTTTGTCGATGATCCGTTTGCCGTTGGTATTTTTGGTGGCTAATCCGAGCGTCCGAAAGCCCTGTGTACTACCCGCCTGAAACGCTTGCTGAATGCGGGCCAGATGCCCGCCGATGGGGTCGGGCGGGCCGGTGCCGGTGTCCACAAAATCGCAGCAATCCAGGATGTTTTGCAACGCGCCTTTGGTAATCATCAGCGTCTGCCCGGCTTCTTCGGTCAGGATCGTGAGCCGCTTGCGGATAAAGTCATACGGCGTTTCGTCCACGCGCGGGTAGGCCGATACATCGTCCGGCACGGCGGCCAAAATTGCCGCGTCAATCGGGTTGCGAAAGCCCTGTTGTAGCTGTGCGTTGATTTTTGCCAGCCGCCCGGCGCGGGCCGACATCTGCCCGGCCACATCCGTGATTTGATGCACGGTTACGGCTCCTTCGGTGAGGGTGCCGGTTTTGTCGGAACACAGCACGTTCATGCTGCCGAGGTTCTCGATGGACGATAACCTCTTGACAATCACCTGCTGACGGGCCATTCGACTGGCTCCTTTCGACAAATTAATACTGATGATGGCGGGCAGTAATTGCGGGGTCAGGCCCACGGCGATAGCCAGCGAAAACAAAAACGCATCCAGCACGGGCTTGTGAAGAAAGACGTTAATAGCAAAAATCAGGAATACCAGCAGAAGAGTTATTTCCATGAGCAGGTAGCCAAACCGACGGATGCCGTGTTCAAAATTGGTTTCGGGCGGGGCCGCGTTGAGCCGCTCGGCAATGTGGCCCAGTTCAGTATTCAGCCCCGTATGCATAACCACCGCCGTGCCGCTGCCGCTGACTACGCTCGCGCCCGCAAACAGCACGTTCTGGCGTTTGGCTAAAGGCGCAGCCGCAGTCACGGGGCCGGGCTGTTTGTCAACGGGGAAGGTTTCGCCGGTCAGCGTGGCCTCATTCACAAAGAGTTCATTGGCCGTCAGCAGGTAACAGTCGGCGGGAATCAGATCGCCCGACCGGAGCGAGACCACATCGCCCGGCACGAGTTGTTCGTCGGGCAGATCGGATTCGGCACCGTTGCGCCGGGCGGTAGTTTTCGCCACGATAATGCGCTGCAACTGCTGCATAGCGTTCGACGCACTGCGCTCCTGCCAGAAACCCAGCAACCCGCTAACGCCAATGATGGTCAGGATGATAACGCCGTCGGTCACGTCACGCAAAAAGAATGACAGCACAGCCGCCCCGATCAAAATCAGCGAAATCGGGCTTTTGAACTGCCTCAGCAACAGACCAATTACTGATGTCTGATTGGCGGGTTTGATGCGGTTTAGCCCGACCGTTCGGCGGATATTGTCGGCTTCGGCCTGCGTCAGCCCTGTCTCGCGGCTGTGGAGCCGGGCCAACGCGTCGCTGGCAGACAAGGCCCAGAACGGGATCGGGTCACTATCGGGCGGGCCAGTTTTTGGGGCATTGGTCATGGGGTCAGGTTGGCAGGTTGGCAGGTTGGAGTCCGTAGTTTCTCATCAGGTTATTGCTTCGTCCAGGTCCAGTTACGAATTTCGGGCATATCCTCGCCGTTGGCCCGGATGTAAAGCTTGTGTTCGACGAGTTTGTCTTTCAGTCCTTGTTTCAGATACGCCCCCCGATTGCCCAGACGCGGCAGCCGGTCCGGCACGTCCATCGCCAAGAGCGGGTTGGGAAATTTTATTTGGTTAATTCGGCTATCTGCCAAATCACAAACTGAATGTTATGCAAACGGTACTCACTGCCAAAGAACATACTGAATTCTTCATTGTGTAATGGGGGATTTCAGCTGTTGAGGTCGGCAAAATTGATGTTTTTAAGCTCAAAACATTGACAGTAAAATAGTTAAAATTCTCCAACACGCTCTAAACAAGATAGAATCCGATTACACCGTATCCGGCATCTTCACGAAGTAATCCTTTTCCGTCTGCTTCTTAATGTAAAACTGGGTTGTCTCGAACAGCTCATGGCGCAGGTGACGCTGCACCCACATCGGCTCCACGCCTTTATCAATCATGATCTGTCCGGCCGTGTGGCGCAAGCTGTGCGCCGACATCTTAGGCCGTTTCAGGTTGAGGGCTTTCAGGTATTTATCAACCCGGTAGCGAATCTGCGCAGTTGTCAAGTCAGGAAAAAGGGCAGACGAACGGAGCGGTTCGCCCGCTCCGGCGTATCCGTTGGGGGCGGCAGAGAAGGGGCCACTGCCTGCTTGCAGATACTGCCGGAGTACATCGGCGCAAGGCCTAAAGAGTTTGATGGCTTTCTTCGTGTTTTTGCCTTTTCCACGTATCAGTAGTTGACCTCGTTCGAACTCAATATCGCCGACGGTCAGGCGGGTTACTTCAACGGTGCGAAGCCCTTCCAGCACCAGCAACGCGACGATGGCCCGGTTGGTGGGGTCGTCAATGCTGGTCAGCAGTTGGTCGCGTTCGGATTCGTCAAGACTGTCTTTGTAAAATCCTCGTTCGATAGTCAATCCCCGAACAGCCTGTACATCCCGTAAATCGTCGGCCTGTGCGTCGGTTAATCCTAATCGGCTCCGGTTTTTTATGACCCACTTGGTTAATTGTTTAAGCGGGGAGAGGTAAAAGTTGACCGTAAATGCCGATAGTCCCCTTGCTCCCAGGTCATTGACATAGTTACCGATGGTCAGCGCTGAGCAGGAAGCCGGTCGACCGGCTTCCTGCTCATTAGCGATGTATAGAAAAAACGCATTCAGCGCCTGGGTATAATTCTCCTTTGTTTTATCGCCCCGGAGGTGGGTTGCTTCGGCCAGATACCCCAGGATCAATTCATTGGCTGCCGCCGGAATCCGCTTCCGCGCCGGCGTGTCAGGCACTATCGTTGGCATTCCCTGCATCTGGTAGAAAAGTAAGAATTTTTTGACCGGAGAAACCTGATTACCCGCTTTTCCGCCTGCGTAAATTCGCAAACTGCTGACAGTAATGGGCAGACGGTTGGCTAAGCAATACAGGATGAACGGTCGCGTCAGGCGAGGGTAGTTGCCGGGCCGGGCCGCGTTCGGCTTTGCGAGCCAGGCTGTGAATTGATTGAGGAGTTGGCCAACACTGACCTGATGACTGCCTACCGGACCGACCGCGGTTTGGCTTGAGTCTGGTATGGTAGGGGTGAGGAGGGGTTTGGACACGGAACAGGAATGATTTATTGAGCAAAGAAAACGGATTTTTTCAACATTGTACAAATTATAGTTTGTGTAAACTGTTGAAATTGCCTATTGTGGCAAGAGTCAAACGGCAAATTTGCCCCGAATTTGCCCCGAATTTGTCCTACGCTCGTGGGGATGAACCGTTCGATCATTGCTGCCGGTGAAGTGGTAATGAATTTTCCTTACGCTCGTGAGACTGAACACGCGGAAATAACTATTTCCACCTGTTTATCTTCGGGCGTTGGAAGCGGCATTGGCTAACCCACACTGGCCGTTGAGTCTGGGCCGGAAAGATTTTATTTGCATCAGGCAAAACGGAGAGGAATCCTCATCGGACGTACTTCCTGAGACTCTGGCAACTGTTAATCAGCCACATAGGCGGTGGTCGTTTGACCGCCGAACAGCAGAGGTTGCTCGCAGATGTCTATGCCCTGAATAACGCCGACCCGGTGAGCCGGGCCGGGCGCATAGTTGGCCGCTGAACGGGCTGGGTTTCGGTGGGCGATGCCAGCCAAATACCCACTACCAGTTGTCGGTGCGGAACGAGGATGCGGGCAAACCGTCGGTATTGTACAAATCGCCCACCACGAATTCTTTATAGGCATAGCGAACGGCCACCGGAGCCGCTACCTGGTCAGTTTCGACCTCTATTTTGCCACTTTTTATACTGGCCGTGGCGGAATAAAACACCTTATCAGCCCCGGCTATCTCGAACAATATCAGGGGCTTACCGAAGGCTGTCAGGCCGTTGTCGGCGTAGTCGAAAGTCAGCGTGGCTTTGCGACCATTGACGGTCATGGTTTTGAAAACCGGCCCGCTGAAGGCAATACCATCAATGCCGTAGGTTTTCGCCAGTGCCCAATAGGCCAACCGATGAGCGGGGGTGGTTTTGTTCATGAAGTGAATGTATTTTTCCATGCCCACGTCCATTGCCGAGGCCATGCCCGAATTTGGAATCGCGGCCATGCTGTTGAGTTGAGCTTCGCGCAAACGGGGCCCACTGCGGGTTTTGTCGCTGGAGCCAAACGGGGCAATCTGTACGTAATAAAAGGGGGAGTCACCCTGCTTCCACTGCTTTCGCCAGTCGCTCACCATCGCCGGAAACAGTTTTTCGTAAAGCTCCGGTTCGTGGCGGTTGCTTTCGCCCTGATACCAGATAAACCCCCGGATACCATACCCCACCAACGGCGCAATCATGCCGTTGAAGAGGGTGGTGGCTTCTTTGTGCGGTGCTTTCACGGTGTCGAGGCTGGCGGGGACATACACGTCCGGGAATGCGTTCAGACTGCCCGCGCTCATCCAGGATTCAACCCGTGTGCCACCCACCGTGGACAGCACCAACCCCACCGGCACGTTCAACTGCTGTTGGAGCAGTAGCCCAAACTGGTAAGCTACCGCGCTGAACTCGCGCACGGTGGCGGGTGTGGCCTGCTCCCACTGGCCTTTGCAATTGGTCTGGGCGGTAAGCGACGAGGCCCGGCTTACCTTGAACAGGCGAAGGGCCGGATTCCGGGAGGCCGCAATGATGGCGTTGCTGTTCAGGATCGGCTGGGAATTGAAGCCACGCATGGGCATTTCCATATTCGACTGGCCCGAACAGACCCACACCTCGCCCACCAGCACATTGTCGATGGTGAGCGTTTCGCCATCGCTGAACACCAGCGAGTACGGCCCTCCGGCGGCTGGGGTGGCTACCGTCACCCGCCAGTTTCCGTTGGCATCTGCCTTGGTTGCATACGTTTTTTTATCCCATGAAGTCGTTACGCTCACGGGTTTATCAGGCGATGCCAAGCCCCAAAGCGGTGCCTGAGACCGCTGCTGCAAGACCATGTTTGGTCCGATCAGGGTTGGTAGCCGGACTTTTGCCCGGACCGTATATGCCAGGCAAATTGCCAGCAGGAGCAGCAAGAAAAAGGCTTTCATCTAACGGGTTTTTTTGTCTTTGGTCGGGGCGGCTGCTTTCCCGATATGATCAATTCGGCGGCTTGCAGGGCCAGCATCTGTTTGGCGTAGCGATGGCCGTATTCATTGGCCGACGGCCCGTCGAAATGGGTTTTATCGCCTTTGTCGCTCAGGCCCTCAGATGTAGCAACGGCGGTGTGTTGCACCTGATCCGGCACCGTTCGCAACAGCGCATTCATCGGTTTGTACACATCCTTGAACTGGCCCAACTGGCCCACCACCACCGGCAGGTTAGGTTGCCCGGTCAGGCCCCGGACGCGCCCGATGAGTTCGGCCAGCTTGGGCAGGTAGGTGGCCGTGGCAGCCGGATTGCTGTCCGATTCGCCCTGGTGCCAGATCACGCCCTTCACCACGCCACAGCGCATGGCGTTCTGGATGCGCAGCACGGCATCGTCGTAGGGGTGCGTTTTGGTCGCTTCGTCATACGCGCCGGGTTGCCAGCGGCTGATGCTCGTACCCCCTACCGCGCAGGGAACCAGCCCGATACGGACAGCCGGGTTAGCCAGCAGCATATCCATTCCGAACGATAGCCCCGGCCCCACGCCAATTACACTCGGCTTGTCGAAATGCAGCGGGTGCCGGGCCACGACCCAGTTGCTACCGGCGTTCAGCATCGAAACGCGCTCGTTACCAGCGGCTTTCAGGTCGTCGGTGATCACGCCCCGGCCCGCCATGTTCGACTGCCCCATGAGCAGATAAACGTGAAAGTTGGGGTCGGGCCGGGCGCAGGAATCGGGTTGCGCCCAGGCAGCGTTGGTAACACTCAGGTGGATGAACAGGACTAAATAGCGAAACATAATAAAGCAGATATTGGTGAAATAACGACACGGTAACGGTGCTTACTTAGCTCCCTTTGCATGAAAATACCGGCGGGCAAAATCGAGGAAAATGGGCCAGTCGGGTAGGTCGGTGTGGCCGCCCACGTGTTCCCGGAAGGCAACGTCGCCATCCATCAGGGCCGTACCCGGCGTGGGTATCGTCGTGGTAGCCAGGCCCCGTTTGCCCAACAGTTTATACACTGGACTGGCCCCCACGCCCGCCAGAAAAATGCCTGTTGCGTCGGTCCAGGCATCTTCTGTGCCGCTGGTGATGAATACGGGCCGGGGGGCCACTAGGGCAATCAGTTCGTGGGCATCGGTGGGCATGGCCAACCAGTTACCGGCGTAGCGCAGGAAGTTGCCCGCCATCCAGTGGTATTCGTTCGCTTCGGCCACGTTATCAATAGTTTCGCCACCGTTGCGTTTTTCCAGAGAAGCCCCCATTGCCCCGGAGCAACTCACAAACGCCATGGACCACCGGGTGTCTAACGCAGCGGCCAGCAACGCCGTTTTTCCCCACCGCGAATGTCCTTGCAGCGCCACCTGCCGGGCATCTACGGCGGCATCGGTTTCGAGGTAATCCAGTGCCCGGCTCAGGCCCCAGCTCCAGGCGGCCAGCGTCCCCCAGTCGTCGGGTTGGCGGTCCTGCCCGTTGTTCACTAAGCCGATGATCCCCTCGTGGAGACCGGCACCGCTATCTTGTTGCACCGTTGTTGGGTTATAGGTTGCCATTGCCCAGCCAGCCGCCAGCACCTGCGCCAGCACACCCGGCTGGGCTGGTAATGCCGTTGCCGGTAAAGAGCCAATAATCAACACGACCGGCACGGGTCCGGTAGCCCCGACGGGGATATACAGTATCAGTTCAATGCGGGGTTTGGCGGCTGGATACCGGCGGTTGTCGATTCGGCCCTCGATGGTTTTTCGCACCACCCGACCACCCAACCCAACGGTATCCATGTCGGCGATGACGAAGGTAACGGTAGGCGTGTTTTTCGGGATAATGCCGTACACATCCCGCGCAACACTGGTCAGGATTTCGGGGCGACGCTGGTTCCACCACATTTTAGCATCCCGCACAGGCTTACCGTTTTGCAGAAGCAGCGGGTCGGTTAGGGGGGAGGGACCCGCTTTTGCTTCGTCGTAGTTGGACCAGCTTCCCCAGCTTGACCGGACGTAGCGACGGTTCTGCGCATCGAACCAACTGCTGAAGCCCGGATGCTGTACTGTTTGGGATGGCCGGGCCGGGTCCGTATCGACTGGCGGCAGCGTGGGGAGCCTGATTTTCAGCCGGTGGAGCATCCGTTGCCAGTCTGCTTTGGCAAGGGTGAGCAACCGGGCTTTTTCGACGGCCTGCTGTTCTTTCGTAACGGGAAGGCCCTGCGCCCGCCCGGCTTCTGAACAACTCAGGAGCAAGCCGAAGCCCAGCAGGATAGACAAAACGGAAACGTGGAGCGGCAAAAACGCCACCGCAACCACCAGCGGCAGTCTGGCGGCTCCCGACAACAAGCCCGTGAAATGGCGACGATTCATCCGTTAGCGTTTATCAAAAAAGTTAATCAGCCCAAATACGTTCTGGTTCAGGGACTTCATGGCGTTCAGGAGCGTTGGATACGGCTGGTATTTCGTATCCACAATCCCCTTGTTGGATCCCATGTCGGGCTTGTCGGGGCCAGGTTCGGAAGCATCATTGTCCTGATAGCGAAACCAGTGCCAGCCCACGCAATTATTGGCCTGCAAGAGTGCCAGTCCGAAGTTTTGGTAGTGGATGCCCCGGTCTTTTTCGGTATGCACCAGCCACCCCGCCCCGGCCACATTGCTCAGTCCCGATTCCTCGGATTTGGTGTAAAACTCGGTGATAAAAAATGGTTTGGTGGTCCAGTTTCCCCACTGTGCGGTAGTAGCCGGGCTGGGGTGCCATTGCCCGTAAAAGTTGATCGACACCAGATCGACGTATGGCTCGGCAGCGGTGAAAATGGCCCGGTTGAACTTGCCCGCCCCGTGCAACCGGGTGCCGAGGTACAGGTGATTGGGGTCGTGTTTTTTCAGAGCTGGCCCCACGGCCTGGTAGTATTTTTCGGCCACGAAGCCCACAAATGCGTCTTTTTGCTCGTTGGTCAGGTTGGAAGAATCGGCCCGCTGGGTTTGTAACCACTGCAAAGCAGCCACGTAGGCGGGCTGATTCGGATCGCGGAGGGCCAGCACCTGCGGGAGCAGGGTGGGCGAAAAGGCGATCTCGTTGTCCGAAAAATGACCCAGCACGTTGACATCCTGCGTGTAAGGGTCAGCTAATTGGGCATGACGTTCGCAGAAAGCAACCCAGTCGGGGTCGAATACTAGAAACGGGTCTGGCACCTGCTGACTGGCGGGGCGGTTTTTGGCCTGTTCTCTGGCAAACATGGTCAGAAAATTAAACATCGTGGCATACGTAATGGGCCGTTCCGCCGTGCGATTATACGCCTGAATCGCGGGTATATCCGACCACGACCCCGCCCCGTTGAAACCGCCCTGATCGAGCAATTGCCGGGTTTTGGTGAGCCAGTCCTGCGGGGAAGAAAAAGCCTGAGCGAAGGCCTGTTTACTGGTTTGGGAAGGGGCGGGCCGGATGCTGTTCATGGCTACCGTCAGCATTGGATGGCCCAGCGGGTCAACCACCCACCAGCGGCCCTGCTCTTTCTGCACCCGGATAAAGCCCGTTGCTTTCCATTGCCGGGACAGGTCGCCCCCGTACCGGCTCAGGGGTAAGGCGGGGGTGGGCCGAAAACCCGGCAATCGGTCCACCGTCCGGGACTTAAACGGCATCCAGTCAGAATAGACCACCACCCGGTTTTTGTCGCGGCTCCATTTACGGGCTTCTACGGTGATAGAGTCGGCTTGCTGACCGAACGTAGAGAAGCTGATAGCCAGGAGGATAAAAAGTAAGTTGATTTTCAACACGTTGGGAAGGGATTTTAGTCAATACCCCGGATTCTGCGGCATCTTCTTCGTCAAATTCGCGTCGATGACGGACTGCGGGATGGGCAGCAGTTGGTCTCGTTCCGTGATTTTAGTACTCGAAACCACGTTGTATTTTTTGGTGCGTTCGAGCCATTTACCCGTGCGGAGCAGGGTGTATCGGCGGTGTTCTTCGGTGATCAACTCCCGCGATCGTTCGTCTAAGATAAAGTCTATCGTCACGTCGGCAGCGGTGATGGGCGTGGCGCGGGATCGGGCGCGGAGGGTGTTCAGCGTGGTGGCGGCACCGGCGGCATCGCCCAGTTTCAACTGAGCCTCGGCCAGCAGCAGGTATGTTTCGCCCAAGCGCAGGTAAATCTGATCGTTGTAGCCCGACGGACTCTGCACGTCCTCGGCCACGGCGGGGGCGTAATCCCACTTCCGGGTGGTGGGCCAGCTTGGGTTGCTCAGGGTTTCAGGCCCGGTGCGGGTGGTGCGGACCGTGTCGCCGAGTTTCGCGCCGGTGGGCAGCGAAGTCGGGTTGTTCATGAGCCAGAATTGCCGGATGGCGTGGTACGAACCCCGGTCGTCGGTGGCACCGTAGAGGGTCAACCCGAAGCGGGTAATACCAAACCGGCCAATGCCCCGGCCCCCGTTCTCAATCGAGACGATAATGGGCCGCTTACCGCTCACCTGAATCGTTTCGTAGCGGCTTACCCACCAGCGACGCATGATGTTGCCATCGCCCCCCAGCGACTGATACTCGTTTTGCAGTACCCAAATCGCTTCGGTGTTGCCCTCACTCCGGTTCGAGTTCCCGTCGATAAACATATCGGTGAAGGGCGTGCCGGGCAGGGCTTTCCGTACTCCGTAGCGAGCCGTAACCAGCTTATAAAGAGGGTTGTTCACCAGCGACAGGGCCTTGTCTTTGGCTTTTTGGTTTTCGCCGGTCGTCAGGTAGAGTTCGGCTAAGTAGTGCGTAGCCACCGCACGGGGCATTCGGGCCACGTTGGACGCTGCTTCGGCCAGGTTGGCCTCGGCGAAGAGCAGGTCGGCTTCCATTTGCTTGCGGACTTCGGCTATGGGGGTGCGGTCCCAATCGGTGCGGATGGTGTTTCCGTTCGACTCGGTCAGGTTCAGCGTCACATCGCCGTAGAGAAACGTCAGGTGGCGATACGCCCAGGCGCGGATGAGTTTAGCTTCGCCAACAATCTGGTTTTTCTCGGCGGGAGTCCAGACCACGGCGGGGTTTTCGGCCCGGCCAACAATGGTATTCGTGGCGTTAATAACCTGATACAGATACTCCCACGTTTGCCGGACGCTGCCATCGGAGGAGTTGAGTTGAATGCCGAACTCGTTGAACACCTGCTCGTAAGCCCCCGTACCCGGATACAAACTAAAGCCGTTGTCCACGCCCACAAACGCCGGGGTGAGAATCAGGCCGTTATTGTTGCCGTCGGTGCCGGTGCGTTCCCGGCGTACCATGTTGTAGAGTCCATACAGCCCCGATTCAAAGCCGCCCTTGTTCACATACAGGTTGTCGGGCGTAAGAATATCTAAGGGTTTTTCGACCAGAAAATCGTTCTGGCAACTGTTCAGGGTGGGCGTTGCTGCCAGCATTAATAAACCCAGCGCGTATTTTACTGACTGATTCATGATGATTTGAGCGAAAAGTGGGGTTAAAAACCGGCGTTGAGACCAATCAGAAATTCGCGTTGCAGGGGCAGACCAAACTGATTGGTTAGCTCAGGGTCGAGGCCCTGGTATTTGGTGAACGTGGCCAGATTTCGGCCCGTCAGATACACCTTCAGGGTGGACATTTTCAGGCGTTTCGTGATCGTTGCCGGGAGTTGGTAAGCCAGCGACACATCTTTCAGGCGGGTAAAACCAGCGTTCTCAAAGACGTTGGCGTTCAGCAGGTTCGCATTGGCATCATTGGCCCAATGGGTCGCGTTGGGGTTTGTGGGAGTCCACCAGTCCTTCTTGGTCGTGTTCCGGCGCACGTCCGTAAATACGGCATCGTCCACCAGCGGATTGTCTTTCGTCACGTTGCCCACACCCTGAATAAACACCATCAGCGAGATGCCCTTGTAGGTGACTGTATTGGTTAGGCCATAGGTCACACGCGGGTCTAAGTTGCCCAGAAACGTCCGGTCATCCGCATTGATTTTTCCGTCGCCGTTCACATCCACCACCCGAACGTAGCCCGGTTTTGAGGTGGTCTGGGGCGATGCCGCTACTTCGTCGACGGTGCGAAAAATACCGCCGTATTGAATAGCATAAATCGTGCGGATGGGCCGACCGATAAACCAGCCGTTGCCGGGGTCATCGCTGCCGTTACCATAGAGGTCCACAATCTTGTTTGCGTTATAGGCCGCGTTTGCCGAGGTGGTCCAGGTCAGGTCGCCCGTCTTGAGATTAGCCGAGGTGATCGCCACTTCGACCCCCTTGTTGGCCGTTTTACCGATGTTCTGAATGATGCTTCGAAAGCCCTGTACCGACGAGATGTTCCGCTGCAGGAGCAGGTCGAAGGTATTGCGCGAATACACGTCGATGCTGCCCTGAATCCGATTGTTGATAAACCCAAAGTCCAGCCCGGCGTTGAACGAGCGGGTCGATTCCCAGCCTAATCTCTCGTTGCCCAACCGCGACGGAATGTAGCCCGGCACAATGGTGGTGCCGCTGACGTACTGCCGGGTGGCGAGCGTGGCCAGCGACTGATAACTTGATACGGCCTGATTGCCGTTGAGGCCGTAAGACACCCGTAGCTTGAGGTTCGTTACGAAATTAGCCGAACTCATGAATGATTCGCGGGCGATGTTCCAGCCGAGAGCCACCGACGGAAAAATACCGTATTTCGTATCAAGCCCGAAACCCGAATACCCATCGCGCCGGGCCGTGAGGGTAAGTAGATACCGGCTGTCGTACCCGTAGTTGATTCGCAGCATCTGCGATTCTACATTCTGCTTGAAGTAGTTCGACGAGGGCGTAAGCAGGGCCGCCGTGTTCATCTGAAACGTGGTCAGTACGTCGTTGGGGAACCCCTTGCCGGTCAAGGCATTCGACTCCCCGCCGGTCGATTGCGTACTGTATAAACCAGTGATGTTTAGCGTATTTTTACCAAATGAACGGCCATAGTTCAGGATATTTTCGACGGTAAAGTTGCGTGACTGGTAGTCACTCGTGCTGGCCAGTCCCCGGCCCTCAAACCCCACCCGTGTATCGCGTCCGTAATAGGTTCGCTGCGGGTTCGATTCGAGTTCCACACCCGTGTTCAGGTTATAGGACAGGCCCTTCACAAACGGCACGTCCACCCGCAGTGAGTTGTTGCTGAACGTCCGGTACGTTACGTCCACGTTGGTGGCAAGGATACCCGCCAGCGGGTTGCCCGCGAGGTTGTATTCGGGCCAGGCATAGATCGTTGGGGTGCCATCGGGGTTGTAGGGTGTAGCTAACGGGATAAAGAAATTGGCTCCCTGTTCACCCGAAAAATCGGCGGCAATGCCACTGCGGTCGGCGTAGGAAAGCTGCGACGATGACACGAATTTCAGCCAGGGCGTAACCTGAACACTTAGGTTGGGCCGCAGGGTGTAAGTAGGTGCTTGTAATTATGTTTCATTAAAATCACTAAACTCAATTTTCAGGTGGATACCTACATTCGCCAAGCACCGATTCACGGCATAAGCCAGATCATCAGCTTGCCCATAATCCTGGGGGCGCAACCAACCCC